>CAWWCX010000248.1:0-6339 GCA_963935445.1 uncultured Roseibacillus sp. | reverse complement strand
CGTGATGCGCAAGCGGAGGGGCGATTTGATCGAGGTCTTTGATGGAGCGGGGCGCCGGGCCCGGGGAGTAATTGAAGGAGATGATGCTGGAGGGGTTGAGGTGACGTTTGCCAAGAGTGATCGCGTCCCCCCCCGGCTCCCCGGGATTCAGCTTGTGGTTGCGGTTGCCAAGGGCAAGACCATGGACCTGGTGGTGCAGAAGGCGGTCGAACTGGGAGTCGACGGCATTCAGCCGCTTCTGACCGAGCACACCGTGGTGCGCTTGGAGGCGGATGAAGGAAAGCGCAAGACGGAGAAGTGGCAAAGGGTAGCCCTCGAGTCCTGCAAGCAGTGCGGGCAGAATATTGTGCCCGAGGTGCGCCCGGCCGTTCAGTGGGACCAATGGATGGGGGAGCGAAGAGAAGATGAGCGACCGGGCCTGCTGGCCTCTCTCGGAAAGGGGGCGGTCCCTCTGAAGGAAGCACTCGCCCGCCTGCCGGAAGATCCGGAAGGTGTCGATCTCGTGATCGGTCCGGAAGGAGATTTTTCGGACAGGGAAATCGAAGCAGCGGTGGAAGGAGGACTGCAGCTGGTCAGCCTCGGTCCGCTCACCCTGCGGATGGAGACCGCAGTGCTCTACGGCCTGAGCGTGATGGGGTATGAGTTGCGGTAGCTCGCTTCGTGTTCCAAAAGCTTGCGCAACCGCACACAAAGCCTGACACTCCCGCTACGTGCTCAAGCGTCTTCGCCCCTATTTTCGCTACCTGCGACCGGTGCGCTGGCAATTTATCGGCGCGCTCGTTGCCGGCCTGATCTACGGACTTGCGAGCGGAGCCGGAATCCCGGTGGTGATCAAGGAAGTGGTGCCCAGAATCTGGGTGGAGGGAGGGCAACCGGTGCCCCTGAACGACCTGCTTACCGTTGCGGCCTTGCTCGTTGGAGCGATGGGCATCCGTAACGTGTCGCAGTTTGCGAATGTGTATGGCATGGCCTATTGCGGGCAGCGGGTGCTGGAGGGCTTGCGCACAGACGTATTCACGCATGTGCAGAAGCTGTCCCTCTCCTTCTTTGAGAAGCGCCGCAGCGGGGACACGGTGAGCAGGCTGATCACCGACACGGAGGTCCTGCGATCCGGGATTGTAACGGTCTCCAATGACATCATCAGACAGCCCTTTACTCTGCTGGGAGCAGCAGGTGTCATCGTATATCTCTCACTCGAGAACGGCCAGTTCGTCTTCATCCTGGCCTTTCTGCTGAGCGTGCCCGCCTGCGTGTTTCCATTGCGCTGGCTGGCGAAGAGGCTGAAGAAGCGGGCGCAGAGATTGCAGGCACAGGTCGGCGACATCTCGGCCTATGTGACTGACAGTATTCAAGCCCCCCGGGAAATCAGGGCCTTCAACCTGCAGGATGAACAGGTCAAAGGAATGAGAAGCCGGGTGAGGGAATTGATGAAGTGGCAGCTCAAGGTCATCAAATACGACCGCAGCGTTGCCCCGATGGTGGAGTTTATCTCCGCGGTGGGAATTTCCGGAGTGATCATCTATTCGGGATTAAAAGGGCTGGGGGTGCAGGAGCTGGTCCCCCTCCTAGGTGCCCTTTACTTCTGCTATGAACCTGTCAAGCGACTGGGAAAACTGGGCGCCAAACTGAAGACCATGGAGGCCAGTCTCGACAGGCTGGAGGATATTTCCCTGGAGGAGCCGAAGATAGCGGACCCCGTGTCGCCCCTCACTCTCGACGGAGTCAGGGGGGAGATTGCCTTCAATGGCGTCTCCTTTGCCTACGAGGAGGAGCTGGTGCTGAAGAACGTTAATCTCAAGGTGAATGCGGGAGAGGTGATAGGGATTGTGGGGCCCAGTGGGGCGGGCAAGACGACCTTCATCAATCTTGTCCTGCGCTTTTATGATCCCACTGAGGGTGCCGTTCTTCTCGACGGTCACGATCTGCGAGAACTGAGGCAGAAGGACCTGCGGGATGCGGTCGCTTTCGTGCCGCAGGAGCCTCTTCTGTTCAATGCCACTGCCAAGGAGAACATTCTGATTGGCCGACCGGATGCCAGTGATGAAGAAGTCTACGAAGCCGCCCACCGGGCGCGGGCTCACGACTTCATCACTTCGTTGGAAAACGGCTACGACACCGTGATGGCTGAAAAGGGAACGCGTCTTTCGGGGGGACAGCGTCAGCGCCTGGCCTTGTCGCGAGCCTTTCTGCGCAAGGCTCCCATCCTGGTACTGGACGAGGCGGCCTCGGCACTTGACTCCGAGAACGAGGCTCTCGTGCAGAACGCGCTGGTTGAGCTGACGAGGGACAAGACGGTATTCATCATAGCGCACCGATTCAGCACGCTCAGCATTGCGAATCGCATTCTTGTCCTCGAGAATGGCGAGGTGGTAGGCGATGGGACCAACGAGCAGCTGCAGAATTCCTGCAAGCTTTATCGTGATTTACGAGACCTCCAGTCTGCCACCTAGATGAGCGCCCTACTCCGGCAGGGTGAATCCGGGGGTGTCCTCTGTGCTCTCCTGCCGGCCCCCAGGCTTGTCAGAAGCGGCTCGAGAGAAACGGCTGGGTCCGGGGGAACTGCTCCGGGTGGAGAGGTCTTGGCCGTGGAGTTCGCATGTCTTCCGGATTCCCTGCTGCCGATTACTGCGAAAGACCATGAAGAGCTCCGGACATTTTTCGGGGTCACCGGTCCGGGCCGTGCGGGCCAGAGTTAGCCAATCAGAAATTCGGAACCGGACCAGCTATGCTCTTCAGCACTTTTGAGTTTCTGTTCGTTTTTCTTCCGGTGGTGGTAGTGGGCTTTGTGCTCCTCGCCAAGACGCGGTGGGGTGCCTTGAGCCGGGGCTGGCTGGTTTTCTCATCCTTTGTCTTTTACGCCGTATGGCGATCGGAGCACATCCCTCTGCTCGCCGGGTCGATTCTCGCGAACTATTTCCTCGGACTCGGGGTAAGCCGTGCCCGGGAAAACGCGATGCGCCGCATCTTGCTGATTCTTGGCGTAGGGTTGAACCTCGGCTTGCTGGCTTACTTCAAGTATGCTGGTTTTTTCGCAGGGAATCTGCAGGACCTCGGGATGTTGGAGTTCTCCCTGCCGGCAATTGCACTGCCGCTGGGAATCTCTTTTTTCACCTTTCAGCAGATTGCCTATCTGTTGGACGTCTCGAGAGAGCGCCGGGCGGAGCGTAATTTGCTGAACTACGCTTTCTTTGTCTCCTTCTTCCCGCAGCTGGTGGCCGGTCCCATTGTGCATCACCGGGAAATGCTGAGTCAGCTGAGACGGCCATCATTCGGAACAGTTCGGGCCACCGATCTTGCGGTAGGCCTGTCACTTCTCACCATTGGACTGGCCAAGAAGTTACTGATCGCGGACCAGCTTGGATTGTATGCGGATCCGGTGTTTGCCCATTCCGATGGAGGCGGTGCCCTGGGGCCTCTGGACGCGTGGATTGGCCTGCTGGCTTACACAGGCCAGCTCTACTTTGACTTTTCTGGGTACTGCGACATGGCCACGGGCCTTGCACGGATGTTCGGGCTGCTTCTTCCCCTGAACTTCTTCTCTCCATACAAGGCTGGATCCATCATCGAGTTCTGGAGACGTTGGCATATTACTCTTTCTCGTTTCCTGAGGGATTCCCTGTATATCCCGCTGGGTGGAAACCGAGTGGCAAAGTGGCGCCACTTCCTCAATCTTGGTATTGTCATGTTTCTTGGAGGACTCTGGCATGGCGCAGCTTGGACCTTTGCCTTCTGGGGGCTCCTGCACGGATTCTATCTGGCGGCAAACAATGCCTGGAGAGGAGTGCTGGGGGAGCGCTGGGGGAGGGTGCGCCTGTTCCGATCCTATCGGGTGGCAGCTTGGGCGCTCACAATCTCGGCGGTCATGGTGGCGTGGGCCTTCTTCCGGGCCGGGTCCTTTGGCTCCGCCGGGCGATTGCTGGGAGGCCTTGTTTCCAGTAACGGAGAATCGAAGATCGTGGAGGATCCCATCGAGGCGCTGCTTTTCGCATTGGCGGCTCTGGCGCTTTGCTTGCTGGCACCGAATTCCATGGAGCTCTGGCGCCGTTATCGTCCGGCCATCGGGGTTGGTGCTTATCTCGAGAGCATGAAGAGTAACTGGTCCTGTCGACTCAACTTCCGGACGGCGGCCTTTACCGCTGCCCTCCTGGTGATTTCCTGCATGCGCTTGATGGAAGTGAGTCCGTTCCTCTATTTCGAATTCTGATGAAGAACCCCGCTAGACGTTATCTTGTCCTTGTCGCTATTGCGACCGGGTTGACCCTCGTGGGGGTCGTCGGATTCAATGCCACAATGGATCCTTCCTGGTCGGTTTCCTTTCCGAATGAACTAAACCTTTATCAGAAGAGTTTTGACGAGCGGCGGCAGAAGGTGGCCTATCTTCGCTACAGGGCCGGATCGGAGCTCTACAGGAGCGTCTTGGTTGGCAGTAGCCGCGCCACCTTCATTCCCGTGGATGCCTTTCCGGATGAGGGCCTGTTTAATTTCGGATTGAGTTCACTCAATCCGGATGAATGCGCATCCGTGATCCGGTATTTCAAATCCCGCCAGGGCGATCCCGAGAGAGTCTACCTCCTCATGGATTTCTTTGGGACACAGAAGGATCCTGAGCGGCGCGTGGCTCACTTTGATGAGATTGTGGAACTTGTAGAAGAGCCTTTCTATCGGCCCAAGATCCTGCTCAGTGCCGATACACTGAATGATTCAAAGGACGTTTGGCGTCTGCGTTTTGTTCGTGGCTACAGGGAGGGCCGCAGAGACTACTACTCGGGGCCGGGAGAGAAACACCTGCGGCGGGTCGATGACATAGAACGGCAGTCGATTGCGGCGAGACGGAAGGAAGCGTTCCTGGAGCGTTACTTTCCGGAGAACTACTCCTACCGGCGAGACTACATGACCATGTTGAAGGACATGCGGGAAGCGGCTGCGCCCGCTGAGGTGGTTGTGCTGACAGCTCCCATCTCGTCGGAGCTTTTCGTCACGGTCATGGAGCGGGGGCATTTTGATGACTATGGGCGGTGGCTCGGGGAGCTCGTGACCTGCTTTGGCCGAGTCTTTGATTCGATGGGATTCACCGAGCTTACCAGTAAGGCTGGAGCCTACCATGACTTGGATCATTTCTATCCGGAACAGGCCTATCCCTGGCTTCAGGAGGCCCTGGAGAGAAGGGGAGGCGGGTATGGAGCATGGGTTGATGCGGGGAATCTCGATAGCCACCTTGAGAGCCAGCGGGATCTGGTCCTCAAACACCTCCGGTGAAGAAGGTTCATCCGCCTGAGCCCAACCTCCGGCTGATCTGTGGTAGTTCTGCTGTTGGTCCGCTGAGCGCCCCGGGGGATATGCCTGAGTCGCGCTTGATCAGGTCTCCACGGTCTAACAGCCAGACCAGGGATAGTCGTGGGACAGAGGAAGGCCGAGGGTCCGCTCAATGATGAATTGAGCGACGCGCTCGGAGGACATTTCAGCGTGCACGTACTCGTATCCTGCAGACGCGATCCTGCGGCGCTCGCCGTCGTGTTGATGATAGTGCCGTATTTTTTCGATGAGGTCCTGCTCCTGTTCGAAAAAGACGGCGCGGTCCTTGAAGAAGTAAGTCAGGCCGGTCGACTGGTGAATGAAGGCGAGAATGCCATTGCCGAGGAGTTGGGCAACCCGCGAGGAGGAAGCGAGGTAGGCGCCTTCTTCTCGATTTAGATTGAGGCCCATCTTGCTGCCCTCGAGGACCTGATCGTAGTCCGTGCCCCAGATGGCCGGTTCGCCATCGAAGCCGAAGGTCTCCATGCGGAGTTCCCCCGCCAGCTTTTCCTTGAGGGTCCGAAGGAGAGCGAAGCGGGGCAGGGCGGGGTCGCCGCGGCCGGCAAAGAAGAGGTCGCGGTCGAATTCCTCCACGCCTTTTTGGGAGTTGTCGAAGATCTCGACCGCGGCGTCAACAGGGTTGGGCATGTAGGAGACCTTGGCCGCTTCGTCGGCAATCTTGCGGCCCTCCTCGCCAGCGGTGGTGAGAAAGAGATGATCGACAAAGGGGGCGCGAGCCCGGATGCGGGCCACGTTTTTCTCCAAATAGAGAGCGTCGACGTTGCGATAGGCAATACGGAGGTTGGGCAGCCCGCGCCGGATTTCGGAGAGGGTTTCGTTGCGGATGATGTCGGTGTGCCCGAGCACGAGCAGTTCGGGCTGGAAGTTGAGGCACGTCTCCACGAGGCGGCGGTTGGCCTTGCGCCGCCCCAGATCACGCCAGCCGAAGGGAGCCTCGAAGGCAGCGGTGTCGCGCTCGCTGAAGATCTGCACATTATGGTTCAGGCGGATGAAGCCGTTGAAAAGCTTGAGTTCGGTGGACACCTT
>CAWWCX010000247.1:0-6363 GCA_963935445.1 uncultured Roseibacillus sp. | reverse complement strand
ACACACTGCATATCGTCGGCAGCGTCAGATGTGTATAAGAGACAGGCACAGTGCGGGTCGGGTCGGAGGGTGATTTCACGCATGCGTCCATCGGTGGCATCATAGTGGAGCATTCGCCCGGCCAGCGACGTGCCAACTTTGGCAATAAGCTTGATTGCCTCCATTGCCTGCAGACTCCCGATCACGCCGGGAAGGGCGCCAATGACACCCGCCTCCTCTCATGTGGGCACCGCGCCGGGAGGAGGAGGCTCCGGGAGGAGGCATCGGTAGCATGGTGATGATGCCCGAGGGTCGAAGACAGTCAGCTGTCCCTCGAACTGATGTATGGCGCCGGCGACGAGGGGTTTGCCCTGCAACCAGGCTGCATCAGCGACGAGGAAGCGGGTCGGGAAATTGTCGGACCCATCAAGAATGACATCGTAATCTGCAACCAGATTCATGACGTTACGGGCATTGAGGCGTTGAGAATGCACCTCAATAATGATGTCCGAGTTGAGCTCAGTGAGTCGCGCACGGGCACTCTCCGTCTTGGAGGATCCTATTCCACCTTCATCATGCAATATCTGCCGCTGCAGATTGGAAAGGTCCACCACGTCATTGTCGATCAGCCCGAGACGTCCGATTCCGGAGGAGGCCAGATAGAGGGCGGCGGGGGAGCCCAGACCGCCTGCCCCGATGCACAGGACAGAACCGTTCTTCAGGGCCTCCTGCCCCCTCCGGCCGAAGGCGGGCAGGGAAAAGTGGCGTTGATAGCGTGCCTCTTCGCGGTCGGAGAACATGTGGAGCGGGATTGGCAGGGGAGATGGTTGACCTTATTTCACTTCACCGCAAGCGTCAGGTAGCATATCCATCCGGCGACATGTCCGAAGTTCAATCCACCTTTCGCCTGCGGCCCGGGGAGACTCCTCCGGCTTTCGAGTTGCCCGAACCCAACGGCCAGTTGCACAGCCTCGACAGCCTCCGGGGGGAAAGGGGGACTCTCGTCTTCTTTGCGTGTAATCACTGCCCTTACGTTATCCACCTGGCCGGGGCGGTAGGGCGCCTTGCTGAGGGGATCGCGGCGGAGGGAGTCTCAACGGTGGCGATCATGCCCAATGATACAGAGAACTACCCTGACGATCATCCCGACAAGATGGGATCTTTTGCAGCGGAGTCCGGCTGGGCGTTTCCTTATCTCTTTGACGAAAGCCAGGAGGTGGCCAAGGCGTGGTCCGCAGCCTGTACCCCGGATTTCTTTCTGCTCGACGGGGAAGGGCGCCTTTTCTACGCGGGTCAGTTTGACTCTTCCCGTCCTGGAAATGAGGGCGAGGTAACCGGAGCGGACCTTCGGGGCGCGGTGGATGCGATGCTGGCAGGAGAGGAGCCTCCCGGTGATCCTTATCCCAGCAGCGGCTGCAACATCAAATGGAAGCCCGGTAATGAGCCGCCCTACTTTGGTTGAATACATCCGGAGGGGGGCAGAGCGGACTTGCTCCGCGGTGCCCCGTGGCCGAGACTGGCTCATGGAAGGGCGTAGACGGTGATGAACGATCTCATCAAGAAAACGGAGTCCGGAGAGGAACTAGGGGATCAGGAGGTCTTCACGGCAGTGGAGTTCCTCCTGGATGAAGATGCCGATGTTGACAAGAAGGCGCAATTCCTCGAATCCCTGGCTGAAAAGGGTGAGACGCCAGCAGAAATCACCCATTTTGTTACCGCTCTCCTCACTCGTGCGGTGGATCCCGGGGTTCGTGAAATGGAGTTCGAAGGGCCTACCATCGATGTTTGTGGAACGGGAGGTGACAAGCTCAATCTCTTCAACGTCTCGACCACCGCAATGTTTGTCATTGCCGCTGGAGGGGCCGTGGTGCTCAAACACGGCAATCGTGGAATTACCTCGAAGAGTGGAGGAGCCGATGTCCTGGAGGCACTCGGTATCCGAATCGACCTCCCTCCGGAGGGTTTCCGGCGCTGCATAGAGCAGGCCGGGGTAGGTTTCCTTTTTGCCCCGCTCTACCACCCGGCATTCAAGGCGGTCATGCCTGTGCGGAAGCTCCTTGCCGAGAAAGGGACCCGGACTGTATTCAATCTCATCGGCCCTCTTCTCAACCCGGCCCGGCCGGCCTGTCAGCTGGTAGGAGTCTTTAACCCGGAACTCCCGCCTGTTTATGCCGAAATCCTGGATCGCCTCGGTCGAAAATCCGTCTGGGCAGTCCATGGTTCGACCCGGGATGACCGGCCGGTTGACGAAGTAAGTTCAATGGGCGCCACCCGGATTTGCACATCTGGCTCGGTCAATGAACGGGATGAGATGGAAATTCACCCCCGGGATTTCGGGATGAAAGAAGGTCCGGTAGAGGAGTTGCAGGGAGGGGATGCGGCTGAAAACGCCGCGATTCTCACGAATATTCTCGAAGGAACGGAAACCGGGGCGAAGCTGGATTTGGTTCTTCTGAATGCGGCTGCAGGACTTGCCTGTGCAGGATTGACCGCTGATATCGGCAGCGGTGTGAAGATGGCACGCGAATTGATTGGATCAGGCGCCGCGCTAGAGCGACTCCGCCTTCTGCAGCAGGTCGCCCGCTAGGAAGTAATCCTGCGCGTTCCGGGAGTCAGACGATAGCGGAGGAGGCGCTCTTCACCCCGTGGCGAGGGAATCCTCGGTATGGGCATCAAGAATTGCATACCGCTCCCGATGGAGGCCCGGGTCACTCCGGAAGATGAGGCGGCCGGTATGGCTGCGCTCCAGCTCCATGAGGATGTGGGCATCCTCACTCTTGAAGCGGTTCAGGACGTCCGGGTTCACCACGACGACGATGTCTCCCACTTCATCCCGGTGCTTGGAGATCACACTGTTCAGTGCCCGTTGGATTTCCACGCTCATGGTCATCGTGGTTTTCACCTTGCCGCGTCCCGCACAATAGGAACAGGGCTCAAGAATGGTTTCGCGAAGACTCTCGTTAAGGCGCTGGCGGGTCATTTCCATGAGGCCCACGGCAGAGATCTGAAGGACCTGAGTCTTGGCCCGGTCCCGATGGAGGCGCTCCTTCATGGCTCGATAGACCGCCTGCTGGTCCCGGCGATGACGCATGTCGATAAAATCGACAACCACGAGGCCTCCGATGTTGCGCAGGCGAAGCTGCCGGGCTGTTTCGTAGGCAGCTTCAATGTTTGTCTCGAGGATCATCTTATCGACGTCCTTGGATCCTCGATTGCGTCCCGTGTTGACATCGATGGAAATAAGGGCCTCGGTCTCGTCGATTACGATGTAGCCTCCACAGGGGAGCCAGACCTGTCGCAGGAACGCCTCATCGATCTGCTTCTGGACACCAAGTTGTTCGAAGAGCGGTTGCTGAGTCTGAATATGATGAATGCGACTCCTTGCCCGGCGGGAAATCTTGTCAGCAACTTTTTTGACTGCTTCCGTCGTCTCCGGGTCATCGCACACGACCTGGTCGATTTCCTCGGTCAGGAAATCGCGGGCAGTGCGTTCAATAAGCTTGGGCTCCTCAAAAATGCAGATGGGAGCGGGGTTGTTGTCGCGAATTTCCTCAACCTTCTCCCACTGCTCGAGAAGCATGGCAAGGTCCCGCACGAAGTGTCGTGCTCGTTTGCCGGTTGCCACCGTGCGCATGATGATTCCCATCCCTTCGGGAACCGCCATTCGCTGCATGATCCGACGGAGACGAGCGCGCTCCTTTGGGTCGTCAATCTTCCGTGATATACCAAACTGGTCCGCGAACGGGGTGAGAACAAGGTAGCGACCTGGCAGCGAAACGTTGGTGGTAACCCGTGGGCCCTTGTTGCCGATAGGCCCCTTGGAAACCTGAATCACAATTTCGGACCCGGCGGGGTAGAGGCTCGGAATATCCTTGGAAGTGATTTTTTTTGGGCGGGCCTTCTTTTTCTTTGCGCGGCCCTGCCGATGAATTTCCTCGAGGCTATTGTCCAGGGCAGCGGGGATCGCATCCCAGAAGTGGAGGAAGGCATTCTTTTCCATGCCGATATCCACAAACATCGCCTTGAGGCCCTGTTCGATGTTCTTGATCCGGCCCTTGAAAATGCTTCCGACGATATTGACATCACCTTCGCGTTCAATTTCGTATTCCTCGAGAACTCCGTCCTCAAGCAGTGCCACTCGCCGTTCGAGCTTCTCAGAGTTTATTACCAGGGTATTCCCTTCGCGTGCATCGATTTTTCCGATGCGCAGGGCCCGCTTGAGCTTCTTTAACATGGTCAAAATTCATTTTCGGTTAACTTGAGCCGTGGAGGAAGTGCCTGGACCCTGGGTCCGGGGGCTTCTTCACCGGTTCGGAGAGGTTCCCGAGTCTGCGTCGGGAGTGATTGAGGGCAAGGGGATCGCGCGGGGCCGGACTCGGACCGGCGTTCCTGGAGTTTGCGCCTCCGCAGCTTCCTCGCCTGTTTCGCCCTCTTCGTCAATAGCGAGGGCCAGAAGATCGCCCTCCGGGAGCGAGATTTCCTCAATCGGATCAAAGTTCCCCTGCGTTTCGCCCATTCGACGAAGGGGGAGTTTAAAGCCAGTTTCCGCGGCAAAAAGACCACGGAAAATGAGATTCACCAGAGGACCGGCGACTTTACCCCCTGATTTGCCATTCTGCACGACAACCGCAACTGCATACTTTGGCTGCTCAAAGGGAGCGAATGCCACCGTCCAAGCGTTGTGCGACTTTTTCCCGAAATCGGTCGTCTGGGCCGTTCCGGTCTTTGCGCCGATCTCTACATCGTTGGGTGATGCCCGCCGCGCCGTCCCACCAAGTTCATTAGCAGCTTTCCACATGCCCTCCCTGAGTTCGTCAAACTGTTGGGTGTTCATTCCCTCCGCGACAAGATCAACCTTCAACTCGGGAATATCGCTCACCAGCACACCTTCTGCCGGGTGAACGACTCGCTTCACAATTCGGGGACGGTAGTACTTACCCCCGTTGGCAATGGCGGCTGTGAGGGCGGCCAGCTGGAGCGGTGTGGCCTCACACTCGTCCTGTCCGATTGCGAGCATCGCCATCCGTGCAGGTGTCATCGATTCCCCCGGATGTAACTCCCGTCGCCACCACGCGCTTCCCGGAATGATTCCCCGGTCCTCGGCTGGAAGCTTCACCCCGGTCGCATGGCCCAGATTGAGCATGCGGAAGCTATCCGTCATCCTGCTTGTGCCTATCTCATTGGAAAGCTGCATGAAGTAGGGGTTGCAGGAACGCTGAATGGCACTCGTTAGTTCGAGTCCTCCGTGACCGGCAATCTTCCAGCAGCGAATCTTGAGCCTGCCGGTTCGACCATACCGCAGGTGGCCCACACAGGTATGGCGGAATCCTCCCATGTCATGCATGCACGCGGCCACCGCGGTAGGAAGCTTGAAAGTAGAACCGGGGGTGAAGCTGGAAATCGCCCGGTTAATGAGGGGGTAGGCCTTGTTCGTCTTGTAGTCTTTCCATTTCGAGCTGTCGATACTCGGAATAAACTGATTCGGGTTGTAGTTCGGGACCGATGCCATTGCGATGATCTCCCCGGTATTGACCTCGATCACAACCGCAGCAGCCCGTCCGGCCTTGCGGAGGACGTTTTCAACGAGGCACTGCGCCCGTGCGTCGACGGTCAGAACGACCTGACTTCCCTGATCCGGGGCGACCCGTTCATCGAGCACCTCTCCCAGAATGCGGCCCTTCTCATTTTTCCTGAGGACGCGCCGTCCGGGGGACCCCTGAAGATATTCGTCCATGGTAGCTTCAATGCCCGTGGATCCGTTGGCATCTCCGAGATAGTGGTCATAGACCTCCTTCGCTTCGGAGGGGATGTCTCCTTTTTCCCACTGTTTGAGGTAGCCGAGAATATGGCAGGCCAGAGTCCCGTAGGGATACTCGCGTCGCGGACGGACGGTGACATAGACGCCGGCCATCTCGAGATTATGTTCGGCGAGCCGGGCAAATTGTCCGTAGGTAAGGTCAACAGGGAAGGTAAAGGGGATCAGGCCCCCATGCGTGACATAGTGCTTCTGGAGCGCCTCGGAGCTGTAGCGGACCTCGATGCCGTGATCGCGGAGACGGGGAACAATGGCCTCCTTGACGATCTTCACGATTTCGCGGCTTCGCTCCGCGGTTGGAACAGCCATCCCGATCTGCCGCCGTCCGGGACGTTCATTTTCCGCGTGTTGACGCTCCCACTCCTGGTGAATCTCGTCGAGGTTCAGGACCAGTTCATAATTCCGGACGTTTTTGGCGAGAAGCTCGCCGTTACGATCAACGATTGTTCCCCTGACACCGGGGTCCCGAATGGAAATGGTGGTCTCTCCGGGAATAAGTTTCCGATAATACTCGGTGTTCTTGATCTGGTAGTCAAAGAGTCGCGTGAGAAGCGTTCCGGCACCGACCA
>CAWWCX010000246.1:0-6371 GCA_963935445.1 uncultured Roseibacillus sp. | reverse complement strand
TGAGAAAGAGGATGAGGAGGCGCATGTCTCAACGAGGAGATTGTGGGTCAGAGAGGAGCGGACCAAAGATTAACAATACTTGAAAATTAAAAAATTCTAGTATTCAACCTTGTTTTCCGTCTGGTATTAGGAGATTCTATGTGTGCGCGAGAGTCTTTTGGAGGCCCTTCATAAAAATTTATGGCAAAATCCCGGAACAAGTCGAAGCGCCGCGGCGAGGGTGGGGGCCGATGGTCGAGTGAGGGAACCGGCATCATACTCGCGGGAGCAGGGGTGCTCCTGCTGCTGTCGCTGGTCTCCTACACCCCCGGTGATCTTCCGATCAAGTTCCCGTTTACGGATTGGTCGCTGCTCGGGGAATTCGCCCTCGGGATGGAAGCGAGCCATCCCCGCCAGAATTGGATTGGTCCGGTGGGGACGCTGCTTGGATTCGGCCAGATTCAGCTTTTCGGAGTGGCGGCTTACCTGCTCCCGCTGGGACTGATCTGGGTCGGAGTGGCCCGGTTGTTTCTCAGTGCATCCTTCAGCCTGCGGACTTGGATCGGTTTCGTGGTGTGCCTCGTGAGCGGGGCGAGCCTTGTTGCGGTGCAGGAAAGTTTTTTCACGAACTGGCAATCGTCCTACCTGATTTCCGGAACGGGCGGGGTCGTCGGAGAGGGGCTTGGCGTGGCGATCTGCAAGGGACTGCTCAACAACATGGGGGCGATCATTCTGCTGGGCATTGCCTACTGGTTGAGCTTCTTCAGCCTGCTTGGTGTGCACCCCATCAAGTTCGTCAAGGAACTTTACCTCTGGGTGACCGAGAAGGTTGGTGATCTTCGCGATGCCTGGGCCGCCCGCGCGGAAGCGAAAGGAAAGCCCGAGACTAAACCAGTGGCCTCCAGGAAGAAGCCAGCCGCGAAGAAGAAAAAGACCAGGCGCACGACACGGGTGTCCAAGGACACCGAGGAGGATGAACAAGGCGAAGAGGATTGGAACTGCGAGGAGGAGGTTACCTATGAGGAAGACGAGAAAGGGCAATCCGAGTTGCCCCTGCAGGAACTTCCTGAGCCACAGATCATTGATGCCACCCAGCGGATTACGCCCACCATGGCCGCGGGTGCCAAGCCGTTTGAGCGCAAGAAGACCAAGCAGCATGCCGCCCTCAGTACGGAGGGATTCGAAGACTACGAGCTGCCCGGGTTCGACCTCCTCGAATACGACGAAGAGGACGAAGGCCCGGTTGAGGACAATACCGACCTGCTCATCGCGCAGCAGACCAAGATCGTGGACACCCTCAAGGCCTTCGGGGTGGATGTGACAGCGGGTGACATCACCCGGGGCCCCACCATCACGCGTTATGAGGTGTATCCCAGCGTCGGGCTGAGGGTGAGCCGGATTGCCCAGCTGGAACCTGATATTGCACGGGCGACGAAGGCCGAACGGATCAATATTCTCGCACCGATTCCCGGCAAGGACACGGTGGGTATCGAGATTGCCAACGATTCGCGCATGCCGGTGGCTCTGCGAGAGCTGCTGCAGGATGACGAATTCCGCAGCTCCAAGCGTAAGATCCCGCTTGCGTTAGGGAAGGATGTCTACGGCCGGGCCGTCATTGGGGACCTTGCGGCCATGCCCCATCTGCTGGTAGCGGGTGCCACCGGTTCCGGGAAGTCGGTCTGCATCAACTCCATTATTTCAAGCATCCTCTTCAAGTTCGGCCCCGATGAGCTGCGTTTCATCATGATTGACCCAAAGGTGGTTGAAATGCAGATGTATGCAAACCTTCCCCATCTTGTAGTCCCGGTGGTAACGGACCCGCGCAAGGTGGTGGGTGCGCTCAAGTGGTGCGTGAACGAGATGGAGCGTCGCTACCGGATTTTTGCAAAGGAGGGGGTGAGAAACTTCGATTCCTTCAACAGCCGCGTGCGGGAAGAAGAGCCTGAGGAGGGTTACGAGTTGGAGGGGGAAGAACACGAGGGCGAGGAGGAAGAAACCATCGACGAGGAGCACGTTGAGTCGATCGCCTCCGCCCTCGAGGACGGGGAACTCGGTCCGATGGGCGGCTCGTGGGAAGAGGAGGAGGAAGAAGAGGTACCGGACCGATTCCCATATATCGTGGTCATCATCGATGAGTTGGCCGACCTCATGCAGACTGCTCCGGCGGACGTGGAGATGTGTATCGCACGGATTGCGCAAAAGGCCCGTGCTGCGGGCATTCATCTGATCGTCGCTACCCAGACCCCACGGGCCGATGTGGTGACGGGTATCATCAAGGCGAACATTCCAAGTCGGATCGCCTTCCAGGTTTCCTCTGCGCTGGATAGTCGTGTGATCCTCGACTCGAAAGGGGCCGAGAAGCTCGTTGGCAAGGGTGACATGCTGTTCCTTCCGCCGGGTTCGGCAAAGCTGGACCGGGCTCAGGGGGCCTGGATCTCCGACGAAGAAGTCGAGTCTCTGGTGAACTTCTGTTCCGACCAGAGTGAACAGCGCTTTGAAGAGAGCGTGCAGGCCAGTATCGACGGAGGCGGCAGCGGTGGAGAGGATGAGGACGAAGAGGTGTCTGATGCAGATGAGGAAATTCTCCAGAAATGCATCGATGTCATCGTTCAGGAACAGAAGGCCAGCACGTCACTTCTCCAGCGCCGGCTGCGCCTCGGCTATACCCGGGCCGCTCGCATGGTCGACATTCTTGAACAACGGGGGGTCGTTGGTCCTGCAGACGGAGCCAGACCACGTGAAGTCTACCTCAAGGGTGAGCCTGTGGCCGCTGAGTAGGGTCAGGTGTCGCCGAGGGCGGGAGTGACAGCGCCGAGGATCGACTGCTGGATCTCTTCCACCGAGCCGCTGGCATCAATTACCCTGAGAAACTCATCCTGCACGGAGTGGAATATCCGGCTGCAGCCTTGGAGGGCATCCCGCTGTTCGAATTCATTGCCTGCTCCATCGCGGATACCGATGCGCTGGAGAGCAAGGTCGAGGGGGAGATCAAGGAGGAGGAGAAGGTCGGGTTGAGGCGCAAAATCCTCGTTCGCTCGTCGGATTTCCCGGGGATCGAATCCGCGAATACCCTGATAGGCCATGGTGGAGAAATAGTAGCGGTCGAGTATGACAATTTCGCCGCTCCGGAGAGCCGGCTCGATCAGGGTTTCGACATGTTCGCGCCGGTCCTGGAGAAAGAGTTGCAGTTCTTCCTCGGCAGAGAGGCGACCGGTTGTTGCCGAATCCCGAAGCCTGCGGCCAAAAGCTCCGTCTGTCGGTTCGCGCGAGAGGATCACGCGGTGACCCCGGCTCCGCAGGTTCTCGGCAAGGAGGCGGGCCTGGGTGGACTTGCCGGTGCCGTCGATGCCCTCGAGGACAAGAAGGAAACCGGGATGGTTTGGTCGCGTGTTCAGTGGGCAGGCGTAGATCGTTGAAAAGCGCTCCCGGCAGGACTCGAACCTGCGACCCACGGATTAGAAATCCGTTGCTCTATCCAGCTGAGCTACGGGAGCGTGGGCGGGATTCTACGTTATGAGCCGTGCTTGGCAAGGCAGCCGGCGGGGGTTGAGAACGGATTTCCCGGGCGAGGTGTGTTTGTTACTTGTGAGACTTGTGAGTCCCGGGTTCGGGGAGCTGTCGCAAGGGAAAACGGTAGTGAGCGGTCCAGGCGGGTGATTGCGCCGGGACGACGATGGGGACATCCCGGGCCTGAGATGGATTGGTGGTCCATAGGGCGGGGAAGGCTCGTTGACTTCCTCTAGTTCCCACCGTTTTCAGCCTTTTCGATGGTCTCAAAATCGCCCTCCTCGCAGCAGCGGACAAATCCCTCGGCGTAGCACTTGAGCCTGTCCCAGCTGTTGCGGATGTTCTGGGCCTCCTCAGGGGTGATGGAGTGGTCGAGGGCTGATTCTGAAATGCGGCGGAGGAGCTTGGAAAACTGGTCGACGATTTCACTGGTGGCCGGAAGAACTGCGAAGCCTTCCTCGCAGCTGCTCTGCGGATTGCGCACGAAGTAGCCGTCGCATTTCTGACACAGCCACTCGATGATTCGCGGGTCCCCGGTGAGGCGGATGATTTCGACCAGACGGTCGAGGGGGTTACGACTTCCACTGCCACTGTCCGATTGCTCCTGGGCCCACTTGTAAACAAGGGAGAGGGAGATGCCGAGTTCGGCTGCGATGGCCTTGGGCGTGCTACGCTGGAAAGAGTTCTTGAGGATCTCGTGAGATTCCATGATTGAACTCTAGGGCCGGAGCAGGAGGGAAGGCAAGCAGGCGACAGCAGGGTTACGGGCTGCCGGGGTGAGCGAGCGCTTCGGAAACGGTATTAGGCGGAGCTGTGCTCCGGAGATGGGTGAGGTGTTCATCGGCGACTTCCTCTATTTCTTCCAGAGAGATTACGGTGGAAAGGCGGCGGCGGAGAGGTTTCGCCCCGGGGAATCCCTTGCAGTAGGCCATCAGTCGGGAGCGCATGGCCATCATGGACTGGCGTTCATTTCCGTAACGTGAGCTTCCGATGGCGAGACGACAGTGTCGGACGATAAGCTGCCAGCGTTCCTCGATGGGGACAGCAGGCAGTTCCTCACCAGTCTGAAGGTAGTGCCGGGCCTCGCGGAAGATCCACGGATTCTGCATTGCCGCGCGGCCGATCATGACGCCTGCAACCCCGGTGGTTTCCCGACGGTGCCTGATATCCGCACCGGACTGGAGGTCGCCATTGCCGATTACTGGGACGGAGACACGGTGGCTGCACTCGTTGATGACCTCCCAGTTGGCTTCTCCGCGGTAACTCTGAGCGCGGGTGCGTCCGTGAATGGATATCGCCTGCATGCCGCAGTCCTCCAGGATGGTGCACACTTCCGGGGCATTGATGGATTGTTCATCCCATCCGATCCGGATCTTTGCAGTGACAGGAACCTGGTCTCCCACCGCGCGGGCCACGCCGGTCGCAACCGAGGCAAGGACCGGGCAATCCCGGAGGAGGGAAGACCCTCCGTTCTTCGACACTACCTTGTTTACCGGGCATCCGAAGTTGATGTCGATGAAGTCCGGTTTTTTCCAGTCGATGATCTTGCGGGCGGCTTCCCCCATCCGCTCTCCATCGGCCCCGAAGAGCTGGACTCCGACGGGGCGCTGCTCGTCGGTGAATTCCGTGTATTTCCGGGTGCGGTCGTCCTGGCGGATGATGCCTTCACTGGACACGAATTCGGTGACCATGACGTCGGCCCCGAGTTCCTTGCAGATACTGCGGAAGACGACATCGGTTACTCCCGCCATCGGGGCGAGGTAGAGGGGGAAGGCACCATTCTGGAACCACGGAAGCACGACTTGAGGGTAACCTCTTCGAGCCCCGTTCTAAACGACAAATTCCGGCAGCAGCCCGTGGGACGGGGAGGAGAAAGAGGCGCAGGTCCTGCCCTAGGCGAAGGGCTTGTGCTCCCAGCCGATTTCCTCCATGAGGTCTGTGACCCGGGTGCCGTAGTCCACGTAGCTCTTGTAGCACTGCTCCCAGTCCGGCTTCGCGCCGTCCTGGACGTGGAACACGGTGGCCACATGAGGCTCGATTGCGAAGCCGCCGTCATAGCGGCGGGCCTTGAGGTCGCGCAGGATGTGCTGAAGGTGACAGTCGCCCTCTCCCGGCATCGTGTACTCCGGCTCTGTTTCTCCCACGCTGGGGTAGCGGCAGTCCTTGATGTGGACGTGAACAACGTATTCCTTCACATCGTTGTAAAAGCCGAGTGCATCCTGAAAGGGGTACGGTTCGGACTTCGAGCGGTCCCGCTGGAAAATGGGATTACCGGTATCGAAGACAAGCTTGAGACCGGGAACTTCCTCGATCAGGCGCAGGGTATGCTTCGCGGAGAATCCTCCCCAGTTGGAGCAGTTCTCATGGACGGCCATCAGGCCTTCGTCCGCAAAGCGCTGGTGGATCGCTCGCAGGCGTTTGAATCTCTCCTCCTCGTGCTGATCCTCACCCCAGGGTTCCTGTGCGTATGACATGATACGGATGATCTTGGTGCCCAGGCGCTGCATGCGTGGGATCGCACGATCAATCTCCGCCAGGGTGGTATCGAAATCGTCGGTGATCTTCTTCCCCCAGTTTCCAATCAGGGAGCCGATCTCGGGAACGCGGATCTCTTCCTTCTCGAGCAGCTTGAGAGCCTTGTTGAAGTCCTTCTCAGATAGATCGTGGATGCTGGTTCCGTCTATCGAGCGGGCTGAAATGGCATTCCAGCCGAGTTCCTTGGTGGCTTTGATCTGGGTGGCGAGATCCTGGGCTGCTTCGTCGGCGAAACCGGAAAGGTACATGCGGGGAAAAAAGAGCAATTGTTGCGAGCTGGCAAGAGTGAGATGTCGCGGAGTGTGTACTGTCTCTTATACACATCTGACGCTGCCGACGATATGCAGTGT
>CAWWCX010000245.1:0-6381 GCA_963935445.1 uncultured Roseibacillus sp. | reverse complement strand
GGAGGCGTGCAAAAGCTGCACCCCACATAGCTGGGGACAATCATGCAGCGCCGCATATCCTTGAGATCGTCAAAAGGAGCCATGAATCCAACCAAACTGACGCGGCGCCCATCCAGCTCCTGCAGGAAATCGGGAAACTCCAGGGCCATCTCAATCAGGTCAAGCGGCCGAGCCTCATCAAGCATCGAAAAGGTGAGCGATGGAAGAACCTCGGAGGATTCTCCCCCGGCGGCCCTTTCCCGACCTTGGTCGCCTTGGTCCCGGCAATGGCACAACAGGAGGCCTATCCCGCCAACTACTACGGGGATTGCTGCTTTGGAGATCATCTTGGAGGCGAGGGTCATGAGCCTAATTCACCGCGGCAAGGTCGTCGATTGGAGTTCTCCGGTAACAACTTATCGCAGGAAACAGAGATGCGAAGGCTCCACAAAGGGCGATTGCGGAGACAGCGAGAAGCTCCGTGGCAGGTAGCCGCCACGCCTGCAGGAGCAGTCCGGTTGCCTCGCGAACGGGACCAGCGGCGAGGGCAAGCCCGGTGTGACCGAGCATGACGCCAAGGATGACTCCTCCCGCGGTCAGGAGAGACCCTTCCAAAAAGATGAGGGTCGCAACTTCATATCGAGTAGCACCAAGGCTCCGAAGAATGGCGATGTCCCGGCGACGCCGGTCGGTTGCCTGATGCAGGGTGATCAGGGCACTGAGGCAGGCCACGAGGACCACGATTGCTGAGATGCCAAGAAGGGCCCGCTGGACCGGGGCAATCATACCCCGCTGAAAACGCAGGACCTCATTGATAGGAATGGCCGCGATCCCTTCGCTATTTTCTCGGATCTCCTCGGCCATCCAGAGACGCAGTCCCGGCGCCTTCAGCCTGATGAGAATCGCAGTGGTCTCGCGCTTCTGGGAATCGCCAAGCAGAGCTGAACCCTGGATTGCGGAATGGAGCCGTTCCTCGGTCTCGTGAATTTCCCATACCGACTCAAGTGTCCCAAAGATGGCCCGGTCCTGGGCCGTTCCGGTCGGGGAAAGAATTCCGCTCACCGTGTATGGAAAATCGTCATGGACCTCCCCTCCCGGAACCTCAACAAGACCGTGTGTCCCGGAAAAGGAATCGCCGAGACCAAGTCCTGTCGCGGTGGCCACTTGGCTGCCGAGAACAACTTCAAATGGGTCCTTGAAAACGCTTCCGCTTGCCAACCGGAAGAACCGACCTCCATCCCTGTCAGGCAGATCAAAGAAGTGCTCTTCAGTCCCCACGATCCGGAAGCCCTGGTAATTGTCCCCAAGGCCGACTGGAGCGGCCCAGAGCACGCGGGAATCACGACGAATCCGCTCGTATTCCCTGAAGTCTATATTCCCGGTCGGTGAATCGAGGTGATAGACACTGCTCAGAACGAGCTGCAGAGGGCTCCCCTTCCCCCCCGCCACAAGGTCGTAAAGAGCGGCATCCCTCGTGAGAGCCTTTTCTGATTCATTCTGAAGGGCCAGCACCGCGCAGACCAGGGCAACACCCAGCGCGATGCACCCGGCGGTCAGAATGGTGGCGACCTTTCGGAACAGGAGGTAACGCCACGCCATCGCTAGAAGGCTCATGACGTTGCCGGCTCCTTTCGCTCCGCCTCTGCGTGATGCTGGACAAGTCCGGAACAGTCAAATCTGCGGGGCATGTCGGATGCGAGGGATTGGTCGTGAGTGACCACGAGGAGAGTCCGCCCATCTTCCCGTGCAATCTCACGGAGCAGAGTGAAGACTTCGAGACCAGTCGCCGGATCAAGGGATCCGGTGGGCTCATCCGCAAGCAGGATAGGGGCATCTCCGGCAATCGCCCTTGCGATGGCGACCCGCTGGCGCTCACCAACGGATAGTTGTCCGGGTCGTGCATGCAGTCGCTTACCCAGGCCCACCCTGTGGAGCAGTTCGCGCGCCTGATCCCGGCTCCTGGTACTCCTTCGCATTCCCAGGCGCAAGCCGATGGCGACATTCTCAACTGCGGTGAAGGGTGCAAGGAGGTGAAAGGTTTGGAAAACCATGCCACAGTGCGCGCCGCGGTGGCGATCCAACTGGCTCGGACTCAGGGCGGCTAGATCAACCCCGGACACGTGCACCTCTCCTTCCCCGGGACAGCGCAAGCCGGCGATAAGATTGATAAGCGTCGTTTTCCCGCAGCCACTTGGCCCGGTAAGGGCAACCGCTTCTCCCTGTTCAACGTCGAAACGGGGAAGCTGGAACCGGACCGCGGAACCACGCACCGCCCCCAGTTGAAAGCTTACATTACGGATGCGTATCATGGATTCAAAAACGCCCCTGATCCGCACTACCCGCATCCTGCTCCAAGCGCTCCACCGACATCCTAATCATGCACGTGGGGCCGGAGAACAAACGGGCCGGTGGTGGCACCCGTGAATCGGAGTTCTGCCTTGGCTGCAAAATCCTTGCCCATCAACCACTCGGGGTCCACGCCACTTTCACCGGGAAAAACGAAATAAGAAGTTGTCCCTTCGTGGATTGTCGACGCACCGGACTCATCCCTGTTCGCTTCCCGGTCCCGGACAGCGAGAGTCACCTTTTTATCCAGATCGGGAAATTCAAGCTCGAGGGTCGAGTCCAGCGGAAGTCGCCACGGGGCGCCTCCATGCCCTCCGCGCGTGAGCCACACCTCGACATCTCCCGCGTCATCATGAAGTTTCACTTCAACGGTGCCTGTTTGTTTCCCCTCGGCATCAAAGACTGCATGCAGAAAGCCGTCATGAGGCCCCTCGTTCCCGTGAAGATGAGGCATCCCAGCAGCCTCTATCAGGTTCTCAATCACGGGATGGAGACCAAGCACGAGATCGAAAAGAGCGTCATCCTCAAGAGATTGAACCGACAGCGCGTCCACGAGGCCGTTCAGATCTCCCAGGATGTTTTCGACTTGCGTGGGCGCTGCCGTGTTCGAGGGCACCGTATCCACACTCACAGATTTCCCGGCCTCCACGAGAGCGGGAAGCAATTGCTTCAGCGCATCTGAATCACCCGTCCGCGCAACACCGTCTGCGCGGTAGGCGAGCTCGTCAAAGGTGTTGAGTTCCGGCCAAACCACTGGAGCAGTGTTCCCGTCGGCACCTTTTTGGTTACAGGAACTCATCACAAGGACCACGATGAACCACGCGACATGGTGGACTTTCAGGGAGAAAAAATGCATCATGGCGCAAGCTACCGACCTCGCTCTCTTATGCAACTTATTTGCATTAGCTGGAGGAGGTCTTCCGGGCTCCCTGCATGTCGCCAGAGTCACCTTGGAACGCATGGGGACTCGCGCCTCACTGCGATCCCACAACCTCCGAGACGAGATGCTTGTTCGGTTCTGCTCCAGTGTGGTAAAACACTGTCATGAGACTCGTTCTTTGCCTCCTGCTGCTTGCTCCTCTACTTCAGATCGGGTGTGAAGAATCAGATGCTGAAGCGATCGAGGAAGGAACCCAGATCCGCGGACAGCAACAAAAGGCTGATACGCCGGCCAAGCCAGACGTAAAAAAGATCTATGGCAAGATCCAGTTCGTAACCTCCTTTCCTGATTACAAGGTACAGGTCGTCGACTCGTTTCCTGACCTGAAGGTCCAGAAGGTCCAATCGTTCCCAAACAAACCCGGGAAATGGCAGATTGTGGACTCCTTCCCGGACTACAAGATCCAGATCGTGAAGTCATTCCCCGATTTCAAGATCAAATACGTCACTTCCTTTCCGGGAACTCCCTGACACTTCCGGGGAGCACATGCAGCCGAAATTGGTGCGCGCCAATTGACCGGGGAAATCCTGGGAGGCACGGCCTTCTCGCAGAAAGCAGATCCGGTGTCACGCCTGCTTCCCTTCGATGGCCACGAGGAGCACCGCAGCGGCGATTCCGAGCCGTCGATCCAGCAGTCCTTGCGTGTCCATCGAATAATCAAGCTGCACCTTGCTTACGAAGGGGTTGAAATTGCGGGTGAACAGGGAAACCGGGGCCGTCCCAATGAACCCGAAGTATTTCTGGGGCAACAACCAGCCTACCACCAGTCTCCGGAGGAGCGCTAGGGCGGTGCTGTCCTCATGGATCACTCCGACCTTCTGGCCGGACGCATCCAGTACCTCCCATTCATCGCGAAGAAACGATTTCAGGCCCTTCCGTTTCAGGCTCCCGACATGCAGGCCTCCCTGCTGCGGGTCGTGAACATGATAAGTAGCTCCGAAATCAATGACCTGGTCGGTGCGAATACTCAGCAACTCGGTGGCCCTGTCCTCCCCGGTATAGATCCGGATATCCTCCTTCATCTTGAAGGCCTTTTGCTTGGAGTAAAACACCACGTTGCCGGCAGTGTCATAGATATGAAAGGCTCCCCCAAACAGCTTGAATACCTTCTGACGCACGAGGTAGTTCGAATGATGAAATTGAGGAAGCGGAGGTGGTCCTTCGGCAGACATCGGGTCCGATCCTGCGGCAACACATTGTCGCTGTAAATGGAAAGTCCCGGGGAATGGAAAACCCGTCTGCGAGATTTCCTCCCGGGAACCCCGGGGCGACTGATGACTGGAGGGGCATTCTCCAGGGGGATCCTGCATGTTCGCTTGTATCAGCGGTATTCTCTTGTTAGTTGCAGCCACTGGGACGAATAAAAAAACTTACATGAAACACCTCTTGGCGAACATCAAGGTAGCAATAGCAGTCGGAGTTGCAGGGCTGGCCCTCCTCATCCTCGGCTTGGTCGAGAGATCTGGCGCCTACGACCAGGCAGATTGGCAGAAAGAGCGGCTCGATAAGGCCCTCGCCGAATGGGAGGCTGCCTCGGGAACGCCCGAGGAGGGAGAAAAGAGAGAACGGGCCGAGGAACTGCAAGGTTACCTCGACAGTGATCTTAACTCCGGAGCTCTGAGGTCCGGACGGGCCATGAAGTGGATCGTGGCTGGTGTGGTGCTTTCCGGCCTGGGCCTTTTTCAAGGTATCCGGCTGAAGAAAAATGGAAGTGCCCCGGCCCAGTCTGCCGCCCCGGAAGCCAAACGAACAGATGAGTCCGGGGAGGAAGGATTAAATGAGGACAAGGCGGAAGAATAATGGCTCCCAACCATGCAACAGCATCCCGGAAGCTCTTGCCCCGTCAAGGGATCCTTACCCTCAAGCCGTGCTAGAAGCCCAGGCGGTCCTCTCTCCGTGATCAGAGCACTCCCGGTCCT
Organism: uncultured Roseibacillus sp.; assembly: GCA_963935445.1. Lineage (GTDB taxonomy): Bacteria > Verrucomicrobiota > Verrucomicrobiia > Verrucomicrobiales > Akkermansiaceae > Roseibacillus_B. The sequence continues at coordinate 1,197 of CAWWCX010000245.1, read as the reverse complement.
CCCTTTGTTCCTCCTTGCTGCCTGTGCTCCGGTTGAACAGGAGGGACAGATAAATTCCGCCGCCGACTCCCAGCGGAAGATCCGCGTCGCCAGCAAACACCCGGGGAACACCCGTTTCCGCCCGGTGCAGGACGTCTCTCGCCGGGTTACCGGCGACCGGGAGGTGCTCAAGGCTGCCGTGAATGGCAGGAACCTAGTAGCGGTCCTCAGCTGGAGACCCTACCACGCCGATCTCGATGGGCAGGTTAAGACATGGTATGGGGACATGGGCGAGCCTCCACCCCGTTTCGTGGTCGATTCCCTCAGGCTCACCGTGGATCAGAGAACCGTCAGGATTCCCTGGGCCCGGACCCGCTCGCTTTGTTCCCAGTGGAAGCCAAAGCTTCCCAGTCTGAGCCTGCTCACCAGCGGCAGCAATCTAGGCCTGACGGTCAGCGTAGGGGATGGCGCAGAAAGCTGGACGAGCAGCTACCTCATCAATCCGACCTCTCTCCGCCTGCTCTCCCATCAGGTCGAGGATGGCCCGACCTTTGATAATTACTCGGTGGATTACTGATCCAGGGGCTGGGAACGAGCTTCGCCGCACCTCAGGCCAGCAATCCCTCCAGCGGACCGGTGCTGTCGGCGAATCTTTCCATCCCTGTGCCCATCAACTGAGCCTGCGCGAGCCACAGGTTGGCGAGCGGAGTTTTTTCGGGACAATTGAGAACGCGTCCGGTCTTGATCCTGCCATTTGCAGAACCCGCTACGATGATCGGAAGCTCATCCATGGTATGATCCTTCCCGTCCCCGAGGCCTGACCCAAGGGTGATCAGGGAGTGATCGAGCAGCGTCCCCTCACCTTCCTGGATTGAATCCAGTTGTTCCAGGACCTCCGCAAACAGCTCCACATAAAACCGGTCTACCCGCGCAAGATCCCTCTTCACGTCGTTCCGGTCCTGCGAATGAGTCAGCCCATGATGAGACTTCGTGAAATTAAGTTCATGGAACTTTTGCGGGGTGCCCCATCTTTCCGGTGCCAGCATGAAGGTGGCCACGTGCGTAAGGTCGCCCTGGAAGGCAAGGACAAGCAGGTGCCCCATCATCCGGATGTATTCTCCACGGGTCATGGGCACCTCATCTGGCTCTTTCATCTCCGCCCTCTCATACATCGCATAGTGCTTGCTGAGCTTGTCGATCTGCTGTTCGACCTCCCTC
>CAWWCX010000244.1:0-6412 GCA_963935445.1 uncultured Roseibacillus sp. | reverse complement strand
TAGTACGGTCTCGTGGGCTCGGAGATGTGTATAAGAGACAGGCCCCAAGAACCTCCGCGAGATTTTCCCCCTTCACCCCGCCAATGCAGAAAACCGGGATCTTTTCTCCAACGTCTCTCTCAACCTCTGCAATATCCTCGAGGCCAATCCCCGGGCGCCCTTGCTTCGTCGGGGTAGGGAAAAGCGGACCAAAGCCGATATAGGATGCCCCCTCCGCGAGGGCTGCACGAGCCTGTCGCGGGCTGTGCGTCGAGCGACCAACGAGAGCCCCGGGGGGGAGACGGGCGCAGGCCTCCGCGATACTTCCGTCCTCCTGACCCAGATGCACGCCATCCGCTCCGACCTCGCACGCGATCTCCACGAAATCGTTCACGATAAACGGGACCCCCCGGGCATGACAGAATGGGACAAGGCGTTCCGCCAGACCGGCGATCCGGGATACCTCGACCCCCTTGGCACGCAGCTGGAGAATGTCGACCCCTCCATCGAGAAGCGCCTGCGTGACCGCCTCGCAATCCGTTACCTCGACGTATCCGAGGTCGACGATGCCATAGAGCCTGGCCTCCTTCAGTCTTCGCAGCCGCGAGGAATTCATTCCCCCGAGGCCTCGGAGCTTCGCTCCTTCAGGTAACGTTCCACCCAGCCAATGTCGTAGTTGCCGGCGATGAAGTCAGGGTGATCCACGATCACCTGCTGGAAAGGGATGGTTGTCTTTATCCCTCGAATCATGAACTCGGAGAGGGCACGGCGCATCCGCGCAATGGCCACATCACGGCGCGCACCGGTCACGATCAACTTCGCGATCATGGAATCATAATAGGGGGGCACCGTGTAGCCGGCATAGACGTGGGTATCGACCCTCACGCCCTTGCCCCCTGGCGCATACCACATCGAGATGTGGCCCGGACTGGGCGCAAAATTGTTGTAGGGGTCCTCCGCATTGATCCGGCACTCGATACTGTGCCCCCGGGGGCGGACGTTCCGCACATGAGAGGAGAGCGGCTCTCCTGCCGCCACCCGGATCTGCTCCTTGATCAACTCACAGCCCATCACCTCTTCCGTGATCGGATGCTCGACCTGGATCCGCGTGTTCATCTCCATGAAGTAAAAGTTTTCGGCCGCCTCATCCACCAGGTATTCAATCGTCCCGGCATTCTCGTAGCCGATCTTTTTCACCAGCTCGACCGAGGCTTCCCCCATCGCCTCGCGCATCTCGGGAGTCAGCAAGGGGCTGGGGCACTCCTCGATGATCTTCTGGTTCCTCCGCTGCATGGAGCAGTCACGCTCTCCCAGGTGAACCACGTTACCGTGCGAATCAGCAACTACCTGAAACTCGATATGGTGGGGATTGAGGACCAGTTTCTCCAGATAGCAGTCTCCATTGCCAAAGACCGCCTGGGCTTCGTTGCTCGCAGCGCGATACTGATTGAGAAACTCCCCCTCCGAGAGGGCCGGCCGCATTCCCTTGCCTCCTCCCCCCGCCGTGGCCTTGATCATCACGGGAAAGCCGATCCGGCGGGCCTCGGCCAGAGCTTCCTCCTCGCCGCCCATGACACCATCACTGCCTGGAGTGACGGGCACACCATGCTTCGTCGCGGTCGCCCGGGCCGTGTTCTTGTCCCCCATCGCCCGGATCACCTCCGCGGAGGGCCCGATGAACTTGATCTTACAGCTCTCGCAGATCTCCGCGAAGCGCGGGTTCTCCGAGAGGAAGCCGTAGCCGGGGTGGATCGCATCGGCCTCGGTCACCTCCGCCGCCGCGATGATTCGATCCGGCTTGAGATAGCTGTCCTTGCTGGGCCCCGGTCCGATGCACACCGCTTCATCCGCGAGTTGCACGTGCAGTGAGTCTACATCCGCCTCGGAATAAACAGCCACCGAGGAAACCCCGAGCTCCCGGCAGGCCCGGATAATGCGCAGGGCGATTTCGCCGCGGTTGGCAACGAGGACTTTGGAAAACATGGCGAGAGGGTTATGGGAGCGGGATATGTCGCCAGACGGCAGAGAACCGAATTAAGTCACGCGGAAGAGGGCGTCCCCATACTGAACCGGCGAGGCCTCCTCCACACAGATCTCGGAAATCGTTCCACTGATCTCCGCCTTGATCTCATTCATCACCTTCATGGCCTCGATGATGCAGAGGGTCTGCCCTTCGCTTACCTTATCCCCGACCTGGACGAAGTTGTCCGCATCCGGGGCGGGCTTTCGATAGAAGGTTCCCACCATGGGGGATTCGATAACTCGCCCGCTTTCAGCCGGGGCCACCTCCTCAGCCGCCGGGGCCGCCGGGGCAGGCCCGGGCACGGCTAACGGGGCGGGGACCGCGGTCAGTCCACCAAGGGCTTCGCGGATTGCTTCCGCATCAGCTCCCTTTTTCAACTTCAGGTTGACCCCCTCCTCCTCGAGGTGGAACAGGGTGAGCCCATGCTCTTCCATGAGCTCCACGATTCTACGTATTTCCGTTAGGTCCAAAGCGCCACAACTGGGTTGGTGATAGAGTTAGGGGGCATGCTGAGCGGGTCAAGCGCCAAGGAGGAAGCGATTCGGGATTGGGTCGGGGAGGATTGGCACCTAGATTGCCGCCCGTGAAGCTGTCGCCGCGCCCTCCTGAACAGGGAGAACTCATCCCCGCCAACTACTTCCGCCGCCTGACGCCGGACGAGTTGTTCACAGCGGCCGCCCCTCTCGAAGTCGATCTCGGCTGTGGAGACGGCACCTTTGCCCTCGGACTCGCCCGCGAGTTTCCGGAGCGCAACGTCCTCGCCGTGGAGCGTCTCCTCGGGCGCGTCCGCAAGGTTTGCAGGCGCGCAACCAAGGAAGGCCTCCATAACCTGCGCGTCCTCCGACTGGAGGCACGCTACACCGTGGAGTGGCTTCTGCCTCACTCCTCGGTGAGTCGGCTCCATCTCCTCTTTCCCGATCCATGGCCCAAGGCCAGGCACCAACGACGACGCCTGGTCCAAGGGGAGTTTCTAGAGGCGCTTCACCAAATCCTGGTCCCCGGAGGCGAGTTTCTCTTCAAGACCGATCACGAAGACTATTTTGAATGGGCCCAGACCGAACTCGGTCTTTTCAACCGGTTTGATCCTCTGTCCTGGGACGAGGGAGACTTCTTCTATCCACAAACGGACTTTGAAGCCCGTTGGAGATCGGAGGGCCGGGAGGTTTTCCAGCTGCGCTTGCGCAAACCTGACTGAGTAACAGTTACCTGAAGAGCCGCAGCCGCTTCCGCGGATTGCGGAAGCTGCGCAATTCCAGCTCGGCCTCACGGAACTCAACCATGACGGCTCCCGTCTCTCCCTGGCGCCAGAGCTCGATCCCCAACCGCCTTACGGCATCCGCCCACCATTCCGGAACGCGCTCCGAAAGGGGGTAGCGATCCTCCTCCGCCACGATCACTGAAGGCCCGACTGCCTGCACGAACTCAAGGATTCCAGAATAATCTGCGCGGTGCCGTCCCATGATCCAGAGGTCGCACCCGAGATCCATGCCGCGCTCTAGCAGTTCCTTTTCCGTGTCAAACCCTGCGTCACCACTGATCAGAACGCGCCACCCACGCCAGTGCAGGCGCAGGACCATGCACCGGTCGTCGGCCCGGCTGCCCCGTTCACTGTCCGCCACCCTGAGAACTTCCAGCTCAGCACCCTCTCCCAGGGAGTAGCGCTTTCCCTCCTGCCCATGGTGAACCGCGCTGCCAAGTTTCCCGGCCTGCGCAACGAGTTCACGGAAGGCCGGACTGCCCGCGTCCTCCACCGGAAGGAGCAGCTGGCGCGAATCATAGCGGGGCAAGGCAAGCGCGAGGCCTCCCGCATGCCCTGTCTCGGGATGAGTCAGGACCAGGGACTGGGGAGCCGCCCCGGCATCCCGCAGGGCAGGTTGAACCACCCTCCGGAACTGATCCTGCGCGCCACCATCAATGAGGACCCCCTCCCCCGCACCCACGTAAATGGCTGCATCCCCGTCCCAGAGGTCGAAGACAATCATCCCCTCCGGCCAGCCACCCCGCCCATGGAGTTCAAAATGGCTGCCCGGCACTTCGACAACCCGCTCCGCAATGCGGTAGGCACTTTCCGCCAGCAAGGCGTTCAACTGGTTGGCGCCGACTTGGAGCGGCTCCGCGACCAGTCCGACGACCACCCCTGACAGGGCCACCGAGAGGATCAGGAAGACGAGGGGAACCAGCAGCATGCTCGCAAATACCGCCGCCGGGGTCACGATTCCGAAATGATACCCGATGAGCGGCGTCGACCCGAGCCACGCCGCAACGGAAACCACGAGCAACCCGGCCACGTACCTCCGCGCCGAAAGTCCCCACCGTTGCGACCGCGTGTAGAGCGCACGCGGCAGGAAGGGATCCAGTTCGGTCACGGGCCGGAGGCGGCGATACAGGGCCGGAGCAATAACAATGATCATGCCCACCACGGCGTACGACAGCTGAAAGCCAGCCTGAGCGAGCTGGTAGGAATCCAACAGCAGCACAACAGGCATGCTCGCCAGGAGACTGTTTCCAAGAGAGGGCTGCCGCCGCAGGGCGAAGCCAAGCAGAAACACCGAAGCCATGAGCGACGCCCGCAGCGCCGGTGGACGCAGACCGGTAACAAACGCGTAGCCCCAGACAATCACCAGAACCGCCCACAAGCCCCAGAAACGCGGCACCCGACAGACACGCATCAGAAGCCAGCCAAGGGCCCCCACCAATCCCACATGCAGTCCGCTCACCGCAAATACGTGCATCGTCCCACTCTTACGAAATGCACCGTAATACTCCGCCCCATCGGACCGGTCACCCAGAACCAGCCCCCGGATCAGGACTGCCCCGGCCGCCTCCTCGCCAATCCCTGCCACGATACGCGTTCGCAACTGCCCCCGCAGATGCCAGGCAAGACGGTGAAGGGCCATCCCTGGCTTGGAGGAGGCTACGACCTCATGCTGATCGACCCACAATTCACCCGCTAACCCCTGGCTGCGGATCCAGTGCAGGCGATCAAATTCAGCTGGGTTACGGGCCGCCGCTGGAAAGACGGTGCGCCCGCTGAGGAGCAGCACGTCACCGGGCTTCACCCCATCGGGCAGACCCCGCACTGCAATCGCAGTGCGACGCAGCTCCACGGGGTTCCCCCCACTGGCATTGACCCGGAAGAGAGCCCGCGGGAGAAACCCCTCCTGATCCCGCAACCGAATCACCGTCCCCTCCACCTCGACCCGGCTACGCCCATTGGCCCGGATCCAGGACTCCCCATCCGCCTGCAGCCTCTGACGTTCCTGGTGAACCGCCCCAAGAAGAATCCATCCCCCGAAACCCACCATCAGCATCCACCGTTGCCGCACACCTGAGACCAGCATCCCGGCCAACGGGACCGCCATCCACAGCATGGTCCATCCCGCATCGGCACAGAGAATGCCGAGACAGCACCCGAACGCGAGGGCCGCGAGGGGCACCCGGGCCAGATAGCGCGCGACCGGTTCGGGACAGAGGCTGCCCTTCACGACCAGGAACCGTTAAATTGCGCCGAGCTCCCGCAAGCGGTGCGTGGCGTTAGCGGAGTGGCGTGTCTCCGGAAAGAGGCTCACCACCTGGTGAAGAATGCCAATGGACTGGGTCAGCTCCGCCTTGTCCTCTTCATAAAGCTCAGCCAGGCGGAACATGAAGAAGGCCGCATCATTGACTTTCCACTCGTGACTCTCAAGAGCGTCGCGCAAGGTCGCGATGGCGGCATCCGGATCCTCCAGGTTGTCGTGCTGGATCTTCGCGATCTCAACCCAGGGAAAACGATTCTCCGGCTGTTCAGCCGCCACCGCCCGGTAAGCCTCGATTGCCCCTACGAAATCACCCTGAGCGAAGAACGCGCGCGCATCGTGCATGGGGTCCTCCTCCAACTCCTCCGCGGCCCCGTAAAACATGTGCGTGAACCTGTTCACCGCACTTGGAAGAACAAAGGCGACAAACACGATCGCAGAATATCCAGCCACCGCAAAGAGAAGGCCGATCCCGACCATGACCTTGCTTCCCATGGACACCCCTTCGGGCTTCCAGCCCTCGATTTCCTCCTCCCCGGAAATCTCATTAATCACGACGCGGTCCAAGGCCCGCGCTTCCTCCAACTCCTCAGGGCTTGGGCGGGTCGGCGCAACCGGGCCCATCCCTGTCCAAATAATCCCGGCCACGCAGATGATGCCGACCAGAACACAGAGATTTATGATAAACTTTCGATCCATGAAATACAACGCGCCACCCGAGGAGAACTCAGCCCTTCCCGAATGGCAATCCCTCAAGGGGGGAACACGAGCTCGTCAAAAAGCCACGGTAGAAACCGTGGCTTGGCGGGAGCGTTCAGGACTAACCCTCACGGGGTAGCGACCTGCCGGATCTGTCTCTTATACACATCTGACGCTGCCGACGATATGCAGTGTG
>CAWWCX010000243.1:0-6435 GCA_963935445.1 uncultured Roseibacillus sp. | reverse complement strand
CCCTGCAAAGTGAGACGTCCAGGCTCAGACACGCTCATCTCGCGGTCAAAATTGAGCCCCTGCGTTTCGGAATGAACCGAACCGCCTCCGACGAGGACGAAAACCTCTTCTTCACCCAGATTCGTACTCTGCTCGCCATGCGGCCCGACGCGACGTTCCGGCTCACCGGCCACACCTGCAACATCGGGGACTCCCGGACGAATCTCAGCCTCAGCGAGCGCCGCGCCCGGCATGTCGCACAATTCCTCATCCGCAGGGGCATCCCCGCCGCACAGATCGTCGAGGTGCGCGGACTGGGCCCGGACCAACCCCTCGCTGACAACTCCACTCTCACCGGTCGCCGACTCAACCGGCGGGTCGAAGTAGAAATCCTTGCCCCATGAAAGCCTCCCTCCTGGCCTGCGCGACTATCCTCGCCTGTGCCTCCGTCCTCCCGTCTGCGGTTTCCGCCGCTTCCCGCCCGAATATCGTCTTTATCCTGGCCGACGATCTCGGCTGGGGAGAGCTCGGCTCTTACGGACAACAGAAGATCAAGACCCCCAACCTGGACCGCCTCGCCAGCGAGGGTCTGCGCTTTACGAGGCACTACACCGGCGCGCCCGTATGCGCCCCGGCCCGCTGCGTGCTCATGACCGGGCGCCACCTCGGCCACGCCGAGATTCGTAACAACGGTGATTCCAAGAATGGTCGCAAGTTCCCGGGCCAGTGGCCCATTACGGCCGAGGCGGTCACCATCGCAGAAGCTCTCAAGACCGCCGGCTACGCCACGGGCGGTTTTGGCAAGTGGGGCCTCGGGCCAACTGACACCGCCGGCTCGCCCATCCGGCAGGGCTTCGACCGGTTCTACGGCTACAATTGCCAGCGCAATGCCCACTCCTTCTACCCGCCCTTCCTCGATGACGATGAGGGAATTGAAACAATCAACCAAAACCCCGTTCCCGGGCACCAGCGCAAACCCGAGGGCCCGATCGTCGCTGACGACTACCGCGCGGAGACATATGCTCCCGACCGCATTCTGGCCGAGGCCGTCGAGTTTCTCGACAAGCACGCCACCACCGCTACGCCCTTCTTCCTCTACTGCCCCTTCGTGGAACCGCACGTGGCCATGCACCCTCCACAGGAGTGGATTGATCGCTACCCTGCCGAGTGGGACAGCGAAAAGGGTGTCTACCGCGGCCAGAACGGCTACCTTCCCCATCCGCGCCCCCGCGCCGGCTACGCAGCCATGATCTCTGATCTCGACGAGCACGTCGGCACGATTCTCAAGCGACTCGAGAAGCACGACCTCGTCCGCAACACGGTAGTCATCTTCACCTCCGACAACGGAACCACGCATGGGTCCCGGGACGCACGGTTCGGAGTAGGCGGTGTTGATGCGGCCTTCTTCAATTCCACCGCCGGCCTGCGCGGGTTCAAGGGCAGTGTCTACGAGGGAGGGATTCGTGTTCCCTGCATCGTCCGCTGGCCCGGCGTCACCCCCCGGGGCGGCACCGACAAGACCCCGTCCTACTTTCCCGACTGGTTTCCCACCCTCTGCGATCTCGCGGGCGCAAAAGCACCAGCCGACCTCGACGGCGACAGCCTCCTGCCCGTTCTCGACCCCCGGAAGAATGTCCCGAAACCCTTCTCCCGGCGCAAACCCATGATCTGGGAGTTTCACGGCTACCGAGGGCAGCTCGCGGTCATTGACGGCAGGTGGAAGGCCATCCGCCAGAGGGTCCGCAGCAAAAAACCAGGCCCCTGGGAACTCTACGACCTCTCCACCGATCCCGGGGAATCCAACAACCTCGCGAAGACCAGGCCGACAATTCTGAGCAAGCTGGAGGACTCATTCAGGAAAGACCGCAGCGTCAGCAAGCGCTACCCCCTGCCACTCTACGATTGACCCCGGAATCATCCGGAACTCCGGTCCGGAAGCCCGACCGGGGCATGCCATCCCCCGGGGCTTCGACAACGCCCCGGGGCTCTCCTGCCCGGAAGCAGGCCACTTTCCGCGGTCCGCGCGCAAAAATCAGGGTTCAATCATGGCCAAACCCGGAGTATACTCCATTCAGGTTGGGACGAAACATCAGCGCCTGGCCCACGTATACCAAGCGGATGCGTTGCACTTCCCTTATTTTCCTCGCGGTCTTTCTCGCACCCTGGAGCTCCTTCGGCAAACCCGATGGCGGGAAGCTCTATGCCGAGCACTGCGCTTCCTGCCATGGTGCCAAGGGGCAGGGGGTCGACGAGGAGTATGACGAAGCCCTCTCCGGCAGCAAATCGGTCGACGCCCTGACCCGCTACATCCACCGGTCCATGCCTGAGGACAAGGAGGACACCGTGGTGGATGAAGATGCCCGCGCGGTCGCCCAGTATATTTACGATGCCTTTTACGGGCCCGCGGCGCGAGCCCGGCTGCGTCCGTCCCGGGTTGAACTGCTGCGCCTGACCAACGACCAGTACCGCCACTCCGTGGCGGATCTCATCGAGTCCTTCAAGCGCCCGCAGACCATCACTGCCAACCGCGGACTGCGTGGGCGCTACTTCAATATCGAGAAGATGAACAAGGAGAAGGAGCATGTTCTCGAGCGCGTCGATCCCCGGATCGACTTCGACTGGGGAACCGGCGTGCCTGCCAGCAAACTGAAGCAGCAGGGATTCTCGATTCGCTGGTCGGGCTCCCTCCTCGCACCCCGGACAGGGCTCTACCAGTTTCGCGTCAAGACCCACAACGGAGCTCTCTTTCTCCTGAATTCCTTCCGGGGGGACGACGACAAGAATTCCTTCATCGACGCCTACGTCAGCACCAAGAACAAGCTGCACGAGAAAAGCGGGAAGATGTTTCTTCTCGGGGGCCGTGGTTATCCACTCTACCTGCGCTACTTCAGCTACCAGGAAAAAGTCGCCTCCCTCCGCCTGGAATGGAAACCGCCCCACGGGGCCTGGGAAGTCATCCCAAACGCGCACCTCATGCCGGAGGTGGTGGACACCGTCACCGTGGTTGATGCAAAGTTCCCGCCCGATGACCGGAGCCTTGGCTACGAGCGCGGTTCCGACATTTCCCGGGAATGGCAGGAGGCGACCACCTACGCTGCTATCGATATTGTCAACCACCTCATTACCAACCTCAACATCGTCGCCGGGCTCAAGGGCGATCAGCGCAAGGATCCCACAGCCCTCCGGAACTACGCCCACGAGTTTGCCGCCCGCGCCTTCCGCCGGCCACTCACCCCGGAACAAAGGAAAGTCTTCGTCGACTCCCGTTTCGAACAGCAGTCCGACCCCGAGATTGCCCTCCGTCACTCCCTCCTCCTCGCCCTCACCTCTCCTCGCTTTCTTTATCCGGGCCTCGCTGAAAACGAGGGAAAACCCGACGGCTACACCGTGGCCGCCCGGCTCGCTCTCACGCTGTGGGACGGCCTGCCTGACAGGATCCTTCTCGAGGCAGCCCGCAACGACAAACTACGCACCCCGCAGCAGATCGCGGCCCAGGCCCGGCGCATGATGTCCAACCACAAGACCCGGCGCAAAATGCAGGGCTTTTTCAGGCACTGGCTGGCCATGGACGACTACGAGGAACTGCGCAAGGACCCCGAGCTCTACCCGGGCTTTGATGAGCAGCTGGTCGTCGACCTCCGGCGCTCCCTCGAGCACTTCGTCGACGACGTGGTCTGGAGCGAACAATCCGACTACCGCCGGCTCCTGCTCGACAGGCACCTCTTCCTCAACCAGCGCCTGGCCGGCTACTACCAGGCCGACACCCCGCCCGGCAACGGCTTCCAACAGGTCGCCTTCCCCGCAACCCAGCGCTCCGGCATCTTCACCCATCCCTTCCTGCTTTCCCTGCATTCCTATCACGACAACACCTCCCCCATCCACCGGGGGGTCTTCCTGAGCCGCCAGGTCCTCGGGCGCATCCTCAAGCCACCCCCCACGGCAGTGGCCTTCAAGAACGAGGAATTCGACCCCTCCCTGACGATGCGCGAGAAAGTGACCGAGCTGACCAAGGGCAACTCCTGCATGGAGTGCCACCGGGTGATCAACCCGGTGGGTTTCAGCCTTGAGAACTTTGACGCAGCCGGGCGCCACCGTTCCCGGGACAACAAGAAGCCGATCAACACCGTGAGCGACTACATCACCGAGGATGAAGAGAAGTTACGGGTCTCCAGCGCCCGTGATCTCGCTACCCTCGCGGCCGGAAGCAAGACCGCCCACCGGGCCTTCGTCACCCACTTCTTTCACCACTTCACCAAGCAATCCATCGACGCCTACGGACCCGGGACCCTCGAATCCCTCCGTGCAAAGTTCACAGAATCTGGTTACAATATCCGGAGTTTGCTCGTAGAATTGACCAGCCTCGCAGCAATTCACCAGGCACAGGATCAGCCCCTTGCCGCCCAGTGAACAGAACTTCACCCCTCCCCAAGACCAATGATGATCAACAATCGCCGCACCTTCCTGCGTGAACTCGGTCTTTCCGCTGCCGCCCTCCCGTTTGTGGCCGGGCTCCCCAGCCTGCAGGCCGCCGAGAGGGCCGCGCGCCGACAACGCCTCATCATCATCTTCTCCCCCAACGGCACCCTGCCGCCCCACTTCTGGCAGGACAAGCCCGGGCCCCTCGGCGAGCTCAAGGCCATCCTCGAGCCCCTCGCCGCATTCAAGGACCGCATGCTCATGCTCAAGGGGCTGCACAACCGGATCCGGGGTGACGGCGACCAGCACCAGCGCGGAATCAGCTGCCTTCTCACCGGCATCGAGCTTCTTCCCGGGAACATCCAGGGCGGCTCCCATACCCCGGCCGGATGGGCAGACGGCATCTCCATCGACCAGGAGATCAGCAACTTCCTGCAGGGAAATCCTGCCACCCGGACCCGGTTCGGCTCCCTCGAGTTCGGGGTAGCGGTCCCTGACCGCGCCGACAACTGGACCCGCATGGTTTACAGCGGGACCAACAAGCCGGTGGCCCCGATCGATGACCCCTACCAGATGCTCAACAAGCTCTACGGGCAGCGGAAGGACCAGGCCACCCTCGCGGGCCTGCTCGACGATGTCGGGGAAGACCTCCGCAAGGTGTCCTCCAGGATCAGTGCGGAAGACCGGCAGCGCCTGCAGGACCACCTCGAACTCGTCCGCTCCATGGAGAGCGAGCTCACCCGTGCCGGGGAAACGGAGGAACTGGTCCACCCCGAGCCGGACCTCGACCCGAACATCGAGCTCGTCAACGACAACACCCCGCAGGTGAGCCGGATGCAGATCGACCTCATGGTCAACTCCCTTGCCAACGACATGTGCCGGGTGGCCACCCTCCAGTACATGCGCTCGGTGGGACAGGCCCGCATGCGCTGGCTGAACGTCGAGGAAGGCCACCACCACCTCTCGCACAAGCCGACCAAGGACAAGGAATCCCAGGACAAGCTCCTGCGCATCAACCAGTGGTTCGCCGGGGAAATCGCCTACCTTGCCCGGAAACTGGACAGCATCCCCGAACCCGGGGCCGAAGGGTCCATGCTGGACCACACCACCATCATGTGGACCAACGAACTCGGTGAGGGCAGCTCCCACACCCACAGCAACATTCCGTTCCTGCTCGTCGGCGGGGGCTCCGGCTTCAAGATGGGGCAGTCCCACGACTACGGCGGCCAGCCCCACAACCGCCTCCTCATGTCCCTCGCCCACTCCTTCGGCCACCACGTGAAGTCCTTCGGCAACCGCAGCCTGAGCAAGGACGGGCCGCTTCAACTCGCCTAGCGAGGGAGCCGCCTCCCTTCGTGGACTTGGCCGGCCCTCCCCGGGAGGCCCTGCCCCGTTCTCCGGGCCGGGAGCCTTCCCTCATCCCGCGGTAGCAAGGTGAGCCTCTCCGATACCCTCCGGTTGCTGCTGCTCTCCGCCATCTGGGGAGCCTCCTTCCTCTTCATGCGCCTTGCCGTCCCGGAACTCGGCCCCTTCCCCACCACCCTTGCCCGCGTCGGCGGGGCCGCCCTCCTGCTCCTCCCCTTCCTCCTGCGCCCGGAGCACCGCCGCGCCCTCCGCGGCTGCAAGGGACCACTCCTCATCCTTGGTCTCTTCAGCGCCGCCCTTCCCTTCTCCCTGCTCTGCTGGGCAACCCTCCACCTCGAGGCCGGCTTCACCTCCCTGCTCAATGCCACCACCCCCATCTGTGCGGCTCTCATCGGGTTCTGGTGGCTTCGCATTCCCCTCACCAGGTTCCAGGCCCTCGGTCTCGTCATCGGTCTCGCCGGCATCGCCATCCTCACCGGGAACCAGCTCGACTTCCGGCGGGATGGATCCGGCTGGCCCATCCTCGCCGTCATCGGGGCCACCTCCTGCTACGGCTTCGCCGGGCACTACGCCCGGGTCAGGCTCGCCCACCTCTCCCCGCTCGCGGTCTCGGCCGGGAGCCTCCTCGCCGCCACCCTCATCATCGCAGCGACCGCGGAAGTGCACAACGTCGAC
>CAWWCX010000242.1:0-6469 GCA_963935445.1 uncultured Roseibacillus sp. | reverse complement strand
GTCTACCAGCTGCAGGGGGATGTCATCTGCTATGTGGACGCCGACATTACCAACATTCACCCGCGCTTTGTCTACGGGCTGGTCGCCCCCCTGATCAGGAACGAGAGCATTCACTACGTAAAAGCGTTCTACGAGCGCCCGATCGCACACTCCTCAGGTGGAATCCGCAGCACGGGCGGCGGCCGGGTGACCGAGATCCTCGTCCGCCCCCTGTTCTCGCTCTTCTATCCCGAGCTCACCCAGTTCTTTCAACCGCTCTCCGGGGAATATGCCGTGCGCCGTGACGTTCTGGAAACCATCCCGTTCCCCATTGGATACGGAGTCGAAACCTCGCATCTTCTCGACGTCTACCAACGCTGGGGCATGCAGGCCTTCGCCCAGGTCGACCTGGAACAGCGGGTCCACCGCAACCAATCCACTGCCGCCCTGGGCCGGATGTCCTTCGGCATCCTCCAGTCCTTCCTGAGCAGGTTGCAGCGGCACGGCAAGATGGATGGGCCGGTGGACTTCTCCAATATCTATCGTGCTCTCCAGGTCACGGATGAGGAATACTGCGAGGTCGCCACCGAAATCGTGGAAGAAGAACGCCCGCCCATGATTGCCCTGCCGGAATACCTCGACAAGTTTCCCCGCACGTTGCCTGTTGCAGGCTGACAAATACCCCGGAAGCTCATTGAGCATGTCCGTTGCCCTCGTCCACTACCACCTCCGCCCCGGAGGGGTGACCCGCGTGCTTGAAATCCAGTCCGCAGCCCTCACCCGGGCCGGACTGCCACACGTCATCCTCTCAGGCACTCCTTATGCGGGCTCCGCCCCGCTCCCCGTGGAGGTCGTTCCGGGGCTCGCTTATCGTGACACGCGGCCGGATGACGGGCTTCAGAGCGAAACCCTGCTTCATGACCTTCGCCGGGCGGCGCGCACAGCTCTCCAATGCGAGCCCTCCTGCTGGCATGTCCATAACCCCACCCTCGGGAAAAACTCTCTTTTCCCGCTCCTGATTACGGGCCTGGCCGAGAGCCTGACGCCGCTTGTCCTCCACCTCCACGACTTTGCGGAGGAAGGGCGACCGGCAAACTACGAGCGCCTCCCGCAGGCAAATCAACTCTACCCCCTCGCTCCGCAAATTCGCTACGCGGTCATCAACTCAAGGGCCCGCAACCTCCTTGTTTCGGCCGGGGTCCCCGAAGACCAGTGCACCCTCTTCCCAAACGCGATTGATCCCGGGCTTCTCCCCACGGCGGGCCATACGCCTGTCAGAGGCGTCGCTGGCCCCTTGGTCCTCTACCCGGTCCGCGGCATTCGCAGGAAGAACCTCGGGGAGTTCTGCCTCCTCGCCTCCCTCGCCCCTTCCGGCGCAACCTTCGCCCTGTCCCTTCCACCGGAAAACCCGGAATGGAAGGCCGTCTACGACGGCTGGGTCGACACCGTCTCCAACCTCGAACTCCCCGTCAGGCTCGGAGTCGTGGGCTCCAGCCCCCCCGGTTCGGGAGCGTCCTCAACCTACAGCGACTGGGTCCAGCACGCCACCCACCTCATCACCACCTCGGTCGCGGAGGGATTTGGCCTGACTTTCCTCGAATCCCTCGCGCTTGGAAAACCCCTCATCGGACGAGACCTTCCCGGGGTCACTTGCGACTTCACGGCCACCGTCGGGAGACTTTACCAGAAGCTTCTGGTTCCCGCAGCATGGGTGGACGAGCAGCAGCTCCGGGAACACCTCCACAATGCTCTTCGACGCTCCTACCGGGCCTATGGCGAATCCATGCCCGGGAAGTTGCCCGCCCAGGTCCGCGAGCACCTTGCATGCTCCCACGGAGGGGATGCGTATCTCGACTTTGGAAATCTTCCGGAAGAGCTTCAGGCTGAAATCCTCCCTCAAGCCTGCAATTCGCCGGCAGATGTCGTTATCTTGGAAGGCGGGCGTTCACAGCCCGCCGGGGACTGGATAAGGGAAGCCCTCGATACCAACACGGCCCCGGGAGACGCCTCCGCCCTTGCCGCCTATTCCGTTGAGAACTACGCGCGACGGCATGAGTCCCTCTACAAGTCGCTCACAACCACCGCTGCCGCCCCACCTCGCTGGCTGGACAAGCGCAGGCTCCTCTCCCTGTTTCTCCGTCCAGAACGGTTCCACTTCCTTCAGGCATGAACAGCAACCCCGACTCAGCCGGATTGAAACTGATTCAGTCCCTGTCCCGGCCCATCGAACCTGTCCCTACCGGGCTCAAACCCATCCTCCCGAAACTCCCGGGCATTCGGTGTGTGATCTTCGATGTCTACGGCACGCTCCTTGCTTCGACTGGGAATGAACCCGACATTAATAACCCTGCCCATCGCGAATCCACTCTCCGCACCCTGCTCAGGCAGCACGGGATTCCGGCTCCAAGCCGACCCTCCTCGCTGACCGGGCACCTCGACGCCCTGATCGTCCGCGAGCATGAGCAGGCCCGCGAGACGGGCATCCCCTTTCCGGAAGTCGAAATCCGGGACCTCTGGAGCGAACTCCTGCAGCACCCTCGCGACAAGCGCCTTGAGGAACTGGCGATCGCGTATGAATGCATGACCAATCCGGTGTGGCCGATGCCCGGGGCCCGCGAGCTTCTCGCAGCCCTCCACGAACGCGAATTCATTCTCGGGATCATCTCAAACGCCCAGTTCTATACCCCGTTGCTTTTTCCCGCTCTTCTGAACTCCGACTTGGCCTCCCTCGGGTTCACGGAAGCCCTCTGTCTCTTCTCTTACAGGTTCCGGAACGCAAAACCCGGCCTCGCCCTCTACGAAACCATGAAGGACTGCCTGTCAGGGCGTGGCATCCAGCCTCACGAAGCACTCTACGTGGGTAACGACGCTGAGAAAGACATCCATCCCGCCTCCGAAACAGGGTTTCGCACCGCCCTCTTCGCCGGGGACCTGCGCTCCCTGCGCCTGCATCAGGGCAGGGCCTCTCTCCAGCAGCCTGACGCGCTGCTCACTGAGCTCGACCAGATCATCGCCCTCCTGCCAGAGGTTTGAAGAAACAGCTTCCTGCGCATGTTCCTACTGCGCCCCGGCCAGAAGATCTTCCCGAACAAGCCTGCGCTTCTGTTCATTGACCTCGGAAACCCACACGAAGAGCCCCTCCGGATTCTGGCGCACCTCTTCCACGCTGAGGGGCGGACGCACGCCGTCGGCGAGGCGAAATCTGGCGAGACGTTCGTAGGTCCGGAACACATCCACGAGGTCCGCGAGATACTGCACTGCGTAACGGGAATTGATCTCTCCATCAAGCATGGCCTTGATCACCTCGAGACGCACGTCCTGATAATGCCTGCTCTGGACGTCGTTCCCGAGCGCCTTGTCGGCATTACGCATGAACCGCAATTGCTCACGAAGCGAACGCCCCTCGTTTCGTCCCGGGATTCCCGACCTGCGCATGGACATCCCTTCGTGCGTGAAGGGCCGGAAACGCGGCGGAGACAGGATTGAGCGGGCCCCGGGGAAAGGCTTCCTTGGCACAAACCCTCGCCGCAACAGAGGAGGGGCGGACGGCACCCGGAGGCGCGGCCCGGGGGCAGACTTCCCCACTTCCCCGGGACGAATGGAATTCTCGAGACGCTCCAGGCGCTCCTTCAGCAATGCGTTCTCCTCTTCCAGCCGCTGTATGCGTTCACCGGAATCGGCAGCCTCAACGGGATCCTCCCCGCCATCGGCCAATGCCAGTTCGCTTTCGGCCCGCATCTCCCAGACGAGGTCCGGAATGGGGGCCAGGTAGACCAGATCTCCACTCGCCCACCAAGTGCTCCCTTCATCGGACCCCGCCCCACCCTGCAAGGCCACCTCCTCCGTGACGGCTCGCTCATAGTGCTCCGAAAGCTCTTCTTCGCTGTAGTTCAGGGGAGCCTTGAGATAGTGAGGGATATCTTCTGAAAGGGAGCCTCCCCCAACCAAAGGGCCGTCTCCATCAACCGCCCCTTGCCCAAAAGCCTGCAAGTCCGCCCCTGTGACCCAAGGGTTGAGAGCGGCGATCATGAATCCAGCTATCATCCAGGGAGGCACTTTCATACCGGCTGAAGATGTGCATGCAACCGGCTATCCACAAGCCGTGACTGCACATTTTAAACGACCTACAGCCCACCAACCTCCCGGATCCGGTAGTAGCGCGCAGGTGCTTCGGGAGAGGAGGCATCCTCCACGACAAAGCCTCCATCCACGAGGGTCAGAGACGCCTTCTTCAAAAGATTCCAGCTGTCGAGGTCCTCAGACCATTCCACCATAAAAAAGTCCCTGTCCTCCTCTCGAAGAGGGTGCCCTTCCCGGTCACGGAACCGGAGCTGAAAGGCTCCCGCGTCTGTCCTGCCAAGGCTTTCCACCACCAGTGGAGCGAGGACCCGGACATGGGCCTCTCCACTCACGATCACCCCCGCCGCATTCGAAACGACCGCCCGGTAGGTTCCGGAGTCCCCCCTCCCAGACGCCGGAAGGCTCAGGAGCGGCGCCGTCTCAAACGGAATCTCCAGATCGTCTTTGAACCACTGGTAACTCAGCGGGCTATTGCTGACCGCTTCGACGGTAAGATTGATGACTTCGCCAGCAACAGCACTCCCACTGAGGGGCTCCAGAGTCAGAACCGGAGGGAGACAGTCCAGGATCGCACTGGCAATATCCCGGGTCAGACTCGAGGTATTCGCATTCTGCCTCGTATTGGAAAAGGCCACGATCCCCAGCTCCAGGGACGGAAAAAGGCGGATATGCGTATCGGCACCGAACTGAGCTCCGCTCTTCATCACACACGGAACGTTCAAACCATCTCTCAAGCGAAGGCTGTTCCAGCCCATCGCGTAGGTCCACAGGGAGTCGGGACGCACCCAGACGGCCTCCAGACCGGCAGGCGAAAGAATCTCGCCGGCCATCAACTTCCTGCAAAAATGCGCCATATCCTCCACAGAGCACTCCAACCCCCCGCCTAGAACCTTCCAGCTGATGTTATCAGCCGTCGCAACCGTATTGTTGTCATTGAAGAGCTCGGACCGAAATTCGCTGGCCACCGTTCGTTCCTCGACCTTCAGGTCGGACAGGCCGATCCCGCTCCCAAGAGCATTATCAACAACCTCGGAGAGCGGCAGACCCGTGGCCCCCTCAATCGCGGCACCCAGCAGGGTATAACCATGCGTGCTGTAGTTGTAGGCTGTCCCGGGTGGACTTACCAGGGGGTCATCCCAGAAGAGCCCGGAGGCCTCGAGAGCGGTGTCATACTGGGTATACAGAGTGCCCAGACCATGCTCGGGGTAGTGTCCGACTCCTCCCCGGTTCGAGGCGAGCTGGGCGAGGGTATGAGTATGGTGCGCGGGCAATCCCGGAACGTAGTCAGCAGTGAGGCCCTGCGGGTCAATCTGTCCGCTTTCCGCTAACTGATAAAGCAACACCCCTCCGACTGCCTTACTGACCGAAGCAAGACGATTCAAGGTCTGGGCTGAATACCAGGTTCCCTCATTGTCCTGAGAACCAAACCCTCGCTTGTAAATGACTTCTCCCTGATGGACGACCGCAACGCCCAGCCCCGACACACCGTTCGACTCGAGAAAGGCCTCGGCCAGTCCGTTGACCGTTCCACGGAGAGACCAGTCCGGCCTGTCACTATTCTGCCGCCACACACCCGCATAACGCACTCCTGAACGGGTTTGATATTGTTCAAAATCGGTGAGGCGGTAACCGAGATCCCGGTAACGGAGCCATCGGTTCCGGTAGCCTTTGGCATCCATGTCACGGTTCTCAATCCATCTCCGGCCGTTCGTGTTTTTGATCCAGATCGCCCCGTATTTCTGCTGGCCGGCGACTTGGTAGGACTCCACATCGTGAATCCGGTAGAGCCCCTTGTAGTCTTCAAAATCCGCAGAGAACTGGGCGTCGGAACGATCCCAGCGAAGAAACCACTCTGAATGCCCCGCATTTTCCACCCAGGCTCCCGCGTAGCGAATATCTCCCCCGACCGGATAGGCCTCAAAGTCGACGAGGGCATGAGTATCTTGGAACTGCTCGGCGTAGTCCCTAAACTGGGAATTCGTCAGGTTCCGGTATGAGGCCCAGTCGTAGCCCTCGAGATTCTTGATCCAGATCCCGGCATACAAACGCTCACCTCCAATGACATAGCTCTCCTGATCGATCAGGCGGTAGCCCGCCTCCCTGTATTCGCTCCAGCGTTCGCCGAAACTGCTGCTTGTCAGATTTCGGTAGGCCGCCCATTCCCGGCCCTCGGGGTTTTTCTGCCAGACGCCACTGATCCGTTCTTCGCCATTCACGTTGTCCACCTCGATATCCAGGAGGATGGAGTCCTCCTTCCGCACATTGAAATCAGCTGTAAATGCAATACTGGTGAGGTTGCGGACGGATGCCCATCCGGTCTCCTCGGGATCCTCAACAATATTCCCGGTTTCCGGGGCCTCCACGGCTGTCTCTTATACACATCTCCGAGCCCACGAGACCGTACTAGATC
>CAWWCX010000241.1:0-6469 GCA_963935445.1 uncultured Roseibacillus sp. | reverse complement strand
CTAGTACGGTCTCGTGGGCTCGGAGATGTGTATAAGAGACAGGTCGGGAGCCTGATGACTTGTGAAGTTTCTTCTGGCGGCAGGTCGTGTCGCCCAAACAGCAGGCCGATCCTGAAATTTATGGAAATGCCTGGGGGAGCCTTCTACAGCAGGTGAGGGATGGTCTCTCGTGGAGTGGACGGGAGCTTAATAGCTGCCTGCTCAATGACGGAACCGGAAGGTTTGTGGACGTATCGTCGGTGATCGGGCTCGACCAGGAGGCCGATGGCCGGGCGCTTGCCCTGGTGGACTGGGATCAAGACGGGGATATTGATCTCTGGTATCGTGATCGTACGGCGCCCCGGCTTCGCCTGATGCTTAACCGGCACAAGGGAACCCGGACGGAGGATTTTGTATCCGTTCTGTTAGAAGGTGAGGAGTGTAATCGTAACGCCATTGGTGCGGTGGTCGAGCTGATTGGCGGACCGGGATTGGGAAAGCTGCGTTCGGTAAAATCGGTGCGGGCAGGCGATCTGTTTCTCTCCCAGTCGAGTCGATGGTTGCATTTCGGACTGGGACAGGACGGTGAAGCAGGAAAAGCGAGGGTGATCTGGCCCGGGGGTGGAGAAGAATTGTTCCAGGGGTTGAAGGCGGGAGGGCGCTTTCTGCTCAAGGAAGGGAGTGGTTATGCCGTTCCAGTGGGGAGGACTTCCAGGGTTATTGCTGATGATGCAGACTCCTCCGTTCCGGTTTACCGGGATGCCACGGCCCATATCAATCCCCCGGTTGCCTTTCGTCTGCCTCCCCTGGAATTCAGGAGTCCCCGCGGTGAACAGGGCATGCTTCCCGGAAAGGGATCCCCCCAGTTGATAATACTCTGGTCAGCGGAGTGTCCGGTTTCGAGGATGCAACTGAAGCGATTGGCAGAAAAGTCCCGCTCCTACCGGGTGGCGGGGGTGCCGCTTGTTATTGCCCTCAGCGTCGACGGGGAAGAGGGGCGTGGTAAAGCGGCTGAGGTGATGCAGGAATTACGGTGGCCTTTTGAATGGGGGAGTATCGAGAATATCTCTCTGGACGTCCTGAGCACTTTTCAAAAAGGCCTGTTTGACCTGACCGTTCCCCTGACTGTTCCCCTGGCCGTTCTCTGTGGGAGTGGTGGGGAAGTGATGGGTATTTATCGCGGATCGTTCGAGGCGTCCGTCGTTGCGGATGACCTGAAAGCCCTTCGTCGGGCGGATGGCGAGGGCTGGCATGCCTGGGCACCACCGATGGCGGGACGCTGGTTTACCAAGGCGGTGGACCCGGTCTACGCCATGGAGTTCATGGCTCGCCAGTTTGACAACCGATTTCCTGAGGTTGCCCTGTCCTATCTCGAGGCCGCCCGGGAACATGCGACGGGTGCCAAGGCCATGGCTCTCGCTTCGGGGATTGCACGCCGGCACCACGAACTCGCGATGAAGTTTCGGAAGCAACAGCAACCGGAGCAGGCTTCCGTTCATTTTGAGCGGGCTCTCGCCCTCGAGCCAAGGGCTGAGTTTCTCCTGGATTATGGTACAATGCTGGCCAGTTACGGGAACCTGGGTGCAGCGGCAGGACTGCTGCGTGAGGCCTTGGAACTGGAGCCGGGCCTGGAGCCCGCCCGCAGGGCCCTTGAAATGGTAAAGAAGCTGCAGCAGGAACGAAACTAGGGCATTCCGGGGTTGGATTTCTTTGGCGTGTTCCCGGCGATGTGCTAGGTAAGATACCGATGGTTAGACTGTCCGGGGTTTTGGTGGCGAGTGTGCTCACGCTTGTGGCGGTCCGGAGCGGGGCCGGGGAGGTCAACCTTGCCAATGGGGAATCGGTCGCGGGGACCATTCAGTTTTCTGCCGGGGGAGGAATTGAGATCGTGGCTCAGGAGCGTGTGATTCGGAAGATAGCTCTGACAGATATTGCGCGGGCCCGGATGGGGGAGTCCGACAAGCCCTGGCAGGTTGCCGGGATGGGAGTGCTCACCAGTAACGGAAGTTTTCTGGCAGAGTCTGTCTCGAGGATGGACGGGAGGGTGGTGACCGTTGCCGGTCAGGGTGAGGATTTGCTCCTGACGGTCCAGAATACCTCGGCGCTTTTTTTTCAGGCGTTGCGATCCCGGGATGCCGAGGCGCTGCGCTTCGATCGCCAGGGGGTGTTCTTGAAAGATGGCGATTTCATGGAGGGGCAGGTGATTTCGGTGGAGGATGGACGGGTCACGGTTGACTCGCTTCTGCTTGGTCGGAAGACCTTTCCGGTGGGGACGGAGGCGGTGGCGGTGGTTTTGCGGAGTCCGGTGAGCGCCCCGGATGCCTGGACACTCAAGTTGACGGATGGATCCCGCTTGCGTTGCAAGGAGCTGAGAACGGGGCAGGGGGAAGTAGTTCTGCACGGCTCGCCATACCGGAACTACCGTGTCAATCAGGAGCAGCTGGTGGAGTTGCAACGCGGCAGGGCAGAGCCCCTTCTGGAGCTGTTTCGAGCGCGCTGGGTTGCCTTGAGTGAAGGGCGCCCCCTCGCAGTGGCAGCTCTTGGTGATGAGGCCAGCCTGGTGGATCTCAACGAGGTAAGGGTGGCGATGGAGCAGTTGCGAGTGCAGCGGGAGGCTGTCATGAATCAAGCCAAGGTAGAGTGGATTCGTTCTCAGCAGATTGCCAGCCGCCTGAAGGCGGTGGCTTCCCGTGAGGCTGGTAACGTGAATCGCATGCAGGCACAGTTGCAGGACAAGATCCGGAGGGTGGAACAGGATCAGAGGATGGTCCAGCAGGCGGGAGCGGACATCGAGAGGAAGCTGAGAGTTGTCGGACAGGCGGATACCAGGGTCAAGGAAACCAGGGAGCAGTTGGCCGCCATTCCCCGTGAGGATGCCGCCCAGAGGCGCAGTTGGGAACAGCGCGTCCGCAACGCGGAACGGCAGAAGCAGAATGCGGAGCGGATCGTTAACCAGGCGCGTGCGATCCAGCGGCGTCATGAGACTCGAGTCAAGTCCAGCCAGCGGCTCGTAGACATGGCGCAGGACCGGATGATGCAGGCGAAGCAGAAGAAGAAGGAGGATGACGTGGCTCACAGGGCCGCGGAAGAAGGCCTCGTGGCGGCCAAGTCGTCTTATGAGGATACGTCGAGCGATTTGCGAGAGGTGGCGGAGGAACTCCGCCGGCTCGAGTTTCTTATCCACAAGAGACAGAGTGCGGGTGGGGAGTAAGGCAGGCTGCTCCTTAGGTTCTTGCCCGGGTGATGGCAGTCGCTAGGGTCGGGGCATGAAGAGACTTGTACTCCCTGCCTTGGTGGGACTTCTCCCTCTTGTTCCTGGCGGGATGAAGGCGGAGTGGGAGAAGCGTCTTGCCTCCGCTGGAGCCAACGCGGCGGAAATCTCGAGCTTTGTGAAAGGCGCCCGGGAGAAGCACGGGGAGCTCGGGGAAAGAGCCGCAGTGTTCCTGGTGAAAGGGATGCCGGCGATGGACCTGAAGAATCTCAAGAGCAACTTCCTGCTGGAAAACCTGGGTCTGGCCCTCAAGGCCCGGGAGGAATTTCCCTGGGCCAGGGGGCTGCCCGAGGCGGTGTTCCTCAACGATGTGGTGCCTTATGCCTCCTTGGATGAAACGCGGGAAGCCTGGCGGGCGGATTTCTACCAGAAGTGCAGGGAACTGGTGAAGAATTGCAGGACATCGACGGAGGCGGCTCAGGAGATCAACAAGAACTTCTTCAACCTGATCAAGGTCCACTACAACACGGGACGGAAGGCGCCCAACCAGAGCCCTTCGGAGTCGATCAAGCTGGGGAAGGCAACCTGCACCGGTCTTTCGATCATCATGGTGGACGCGTGCCGGGCGGTGGGGGTGCCTGCCCGGGTGGCGGGGACCGCCCTCTGGAGCAACAAGAGGGGTAATCATACCTGGGTGGAGGTTTATGATGAGGGGAAATGGTATTTCACCGGAGCGGACGAATACAGCAAGGCCGGTTTGAACCGGGCGTGGTTTGTGAATGATGCGTCGAAAGCGATCGCGGACGACTGGCGACACGCCATCTGGGCCACCTCATGGAGGAAGACAGAATCGCACTTTCCGATGGTGTGGAATCTGCAAAGCAGGGAGGTAGCAGCAGTCAATGTGACCAGCCGCTACGCCAAGGCGCAGGGAGCGGAAGGAAAGGAGGCGACCGTCTACCTGCGGCTCTGGGAAAAACAGGGTGGCGAGCGCCTGGTGGGCAGGGTGGAGGTTCTCAAGGAGAGCGGGGAGATTCTGCAGGCGGTGACTACGAGGGCCGGGACGACTGATCTCAATGACATGCCCTCGGTCAAAGTGAGGACGGGAGTGCGCTATCGCCTCCGCGTCACGCACGGCAAGGAAGCGCGCTGGGAGGGTTTCAAGGCTGTAAAGGCCGGAGAGGGAACGGTTGATTTGATCTGGCCCGAACTGGGGAGGGGGAGTGCGCGGCTGAAGGCGGTGAAGGAGTGGCTTGCCCTGCTTCCCGAAGAGCGGCACCTCTCCGTGCCGGAAGGACCGCTGTCCAGGAAAGATGCCGAGGTGGCGACGGCCCTCGCCTGGGAAGTGGTGCGAAAGGAACTGGCGGCTGCGCGCAAGGGGGAACTGGAGGGTAAAGTGGTGAAAGCCGCGGCCAAGGAGATGCGCTACCTTGAGCGGACATTCGGTAAAGCGGAGGCCGGCAGGCGATCGCTCTGGATCTCGATGCACGGGGGAGGAGGGGCTCCTGCCCGGGTAAATGACCAGCAGTGGCAAAACCAGATTCGCCTCTACGAGCCGGAAGAGGGAATCGTGATCGCTCCGAGGGCGCCTACAAATACCTGGAACCTGTGGCACCAGGGGCATATCGACGATCTCTTTGATCGGCTCATTGCCAACTTTGTGGTGAGTCGTGGCGTAGACCCCAACCGGATTTACCTGATGGGGTATTCGGCGGGCGGGGATGGTGTCTATCAGCTTGCGCCGAGAATGGCAGATCGCTTTGCCGCGGCTGCCATGATGGCCGGTCACCCCAACAATGCGAACCCGCTGGGACTGCGAAATCTGCCCTTCATGATTTTCATGGGTGGAAAGGATGCGGCCTATGGACGGAACCGAGTGGCGGCGGAATGGGGGAAGAAGCTTGCTGAGTTGCGGGGAGGGGACCCGAAGGGCTATGAGCACAAGGTGAGAATTTATCCCCAGCATGGACACTGGATGCATCGCGATGACCGGGAGGCCCTTCCGTGGATGAGCGAGCGCACGCGAAACCCCTGGCCGAAGAAAATCGTATGGCACCAGAGTGGGCGCACTCATGACCGGTTTTACTGGCTCTCGGTTCCAGAGGGAGCAGCCAAGGGTGGTCAGACCGTGCAGGCCGAGGTGAAGGGCCAGGAAATATTATTGATCAATGCTGGTGGGCTGGAGGCTCTCACCCTGCGGCTTCATGACCAACTGCTTGACCTCGACCAGCCGGTCGTTGTGAAGGCAGATGGGAAAGAGGTCTTCAATGGCAGGTTGGAACGGAGCATGCAGGCCCTCTGGCAGTCGTTCATGGAGCGGGCCGATGCTTCTACGGCGGCGACAGCTCTCCTCGACCTGAAGTTTTGAATCATTTCCGGAGTTCATGAGTGGAGTTGAAGGCATGCCCCGGAGGTATCAATGCTACCGGGTGGCAAAGGGCATCGTCATCGACGGGTCGCTCTCCGACCCCGGGTGGTCGGGCGTGGAGTGGAGCGACGACTTTGTTGATATCACCGGGGATCCGAAACGTGCCCCGCGCTTTCGGACCAGGGTGAAGATGGCCTGGGACGACGAATTCCTCTACGTGGGCGCGGATCTTGAGGAGCCGCACGTCTGGGGAACGATCACCGAGAAGAACGCCGTGATGTTCGAAGATAATGACTTCGAGGTCTTCATTGATCCGGATGGTGACGGGCTTGATTATTACGAATTCGAGATCAATGCGCTGGGTAGCATATGGGAGCTGAGCCTGCCGAAGCCCTATGGGGAGGGCGGAGTGCCGGTCCTGGGTTGCAACCTGCCGGGCCTGCAGAGTGCGGTGCACGTCCGGGGAACTCTCAATAATCCCAGCGATGAAGACGAGGGCTGGTCCGTGGAAGTCGCCTTTCCCTGGGCGGGCCTGGCACAGTATAACAAGGGCCGTGCCACGCCCCCGCGTCCCGGAGATACCTGGAAAGTGAACTTCTCGCGAGTGCAGTGGAAACATGAGATCGTTGCCGGCGGTTACGTTCGTGTTCCCCCGCATGGCACGCCTATTGCCGAGAGCCTCAACCCGGAGGAACAGGAGCATCCCGAGGACAACTGGGTATGGAGCCCGCAGGGAGCGGTGAACATGCACCTCCCCCTGCTTTGGGGAGAAGTTGTCTTCAGCGAAGACTGAGAAGGAACAGGGGAAGTCGTTCGAAAGGCTGAGATCGAAGGCCGGTGGAATGGTGAGCAGGGCTTGCTTGTTTCGACCACAGTGCGGGGACGGGATTCCTTCCGGCGGGAGAGATCCG
>CAWWCX010000240.1:0-6505 GCA_963935445.1 uncultured Roseibacillus sp. | reverse complement strand
CTCGGAGATGTGTATAAGAGACAGCCGTCATGGGTCCAGCCTCGAAATCTGAGGCGGGGAAAACCGGGGTGAAGCACTGGCTTGGCATGGACCCGGGTGGAGAACGGCGTAGAGTCATCGGGAGCAGGGATGGGTGCTTCTCCTGATTTCACGCGGCGTCAGCTCCTCACACTCACTCTTTTCGTGGAGGGAGGGCTGGGGGCGCTCGCCGTGGTCCTTGGCCTGGTCTTTGGCTTGCCGGTTCCTGAGTGGTTTCAACTGGGAGAACTCGAGGTGGGGTTGGGAATCCTCGCAACGCTGAGCCTCTTCGGGCTTCTGCTCCTCCTCTGGCACTTTCCCGTCGGGCCCCTGAAGGGCCTCATGCGCTATGTGGAGGGAACCTTGCAACCAATGTTTCGCCCCTGCCGGGGGAAGGACCTGCTGGTGGTCGCGATTCTGGCCGGGGTGGGAGAGGAGCTTTTCTTCCGCGGATTGGTTCAGGGGGGCCTCGCACGGGTATGGGGAGACTGGGCCGGGCTGTTGGCGGCCAGCGTGCTTTTTGGATTGGCGCATTGCGCCACTCGGGAATACGTCCTCCTCGCGACGCTGATGGGACTGTTCCTCGGGTGGCTCGTCCTCGTGACGGGGAATCTTGCCGCAGCCATTATCGCACATGGAGGGTATGATTACCTGGCACTGCTTTTTCTTGTCAGGGCGGGCAGGGAGGAAGCTGGGAATCAGCGGTTGGGAAAGCCGCTTTGGCGACCCCGGGGTACCAAACGTCGCCGGGGGAGGAAGTAGGCGTCTGTGGAATTCATTTGCACGAGAGGCAAATCGGGTCACGCTTGGGAGGTCATGAAGAGTCTTGTTGCCCTCCTGCTTACCATGCTCCTCGCTCCCCTGGCCTCGGCTGAAGTGCGGGCGTGGAAAACCGCTGACGGCTCCAGGACTCTGCTGGCAGAGTATGTCAGCTCCCGGGATGGGAAGGTGACCATCCGGCGCAAGCGGGACCGTCGAATCTTCACGATTTCCCTCTCCACTCTTTCGGAGGCGGACCAGGACTATGTGAAAGAGAGGGAGGAAGCGGGATCTTCCAACGAGAAGGGAGAGGAAGCCGGGGATGCAGACAAGGAGTTTGCCAAGCTGCTCACCGGGGAATGGGAACGCACGGAGGCACATGGGCTCAAGTATCGGATTTATGGAGCACGAAAGATGCGGCGGGCGAAGGGCGAAGGGTACCCCCTTGTTGTCTACCTGCATGGCAGGGGGGGTGATGTGATGACCCCGGAGGAGCCCTGGATGGCCAATGCCTTCACCGGGGACGACAATTACCGCAGGCGACCGTGCTTTGTGATCGCGCCCCAGAATCCCGACCAGTTGGGCTGGATCGGAAGCAAGGCGGATGGCGTCGTGAAAATCGTGGAGGAGCTGATGAAGAAACTTCCCGTGGACCCCACGCGGGTCTACCTGACCGGCTACTCGATGGGCGCCTACGGCACATTTCAGCTGCTGGGTCAGGAACCCAGAATGTGGGCCGCGGCAGTGCCTGTCGCAGGAGGTGGGAACCCGGGTGCGGTGGATGATTACAAGAAGGTGCCGATCTGGGTGTTCCACGGGGAGGACGACAAAATTGTTCCGGTAGGGCAGAGCCAGGCCATGGTGGAAGCACTCAAGGAGGCCCGGTCGAAGGTCAAGTATACCGAGTTCGCAGGCGAGGGGCACGGTGTGGCTGGCAAGGTCTACAGCGATGAGAAGGTGCACGAGTGGATTTTCGCACAGTCCCGGTAGCAGGGTTGAAGCGACAGGTCCTGCTCCGGCATCCCAAGAGAGTGATTCGGACTCGTGGTCCCGGAGGACGGGCACGTTATTCGAAAAGGAGAGGTTTTTGTTGAATACCGGGCACCCTTGCCCGGTCCAACGGATATCATGATACGACGACTTTCTCTTCTGGCGGCCCTGCTTACCCTTGTGCTTGGAGGTGGCACGAGCTGTACGACGATGTATGACTCCCAAGGCTACCCGGTGGATGTGATCACACCCGAGGGGGCTGCTCTGGCGGCGGTTGCGGCGGGGGTCGTGGGTTATGCAATCGCTGACGGGGATCGTAACCGGAGTCATCACCGGGCGAGTTATCACCGGCGGAGTCACGGTTACCACGGGCGGGGATGGGGGTATTCGGGCCACGGCCACGGGAACCATGGGCGGGGACATTGGCATGGCCGCGGGCACGGCCGCCGCTGCTATTGAGGCGTCACGACTTTCGAGTTCCGGTGTCGCGGTTGGGGCGATAAGCTCGGGCAGTGCGCGCGATCCTGATTACCGTGATTTGGCTGGTAGCTACCACCGGAGTAGTGGAGGCCCAGCGTGCAACCGGCTCCGGGTCGGAGTTGACGGCCTTTGCCGGGTGCCGGTTGGTGCAGTCGGAATGGGCCGACGGGGATAGCTTCCCGGTTCGTTTTCCTGATGGTGCGACGCACGTGGTGCGTTTGTATGGAGTTGATTGTTTGGAGACCACGGATCGAAACGGGACTGACCAGCGGAGGCTGCGTTCGCAGCGCGCTTATTTCGGAATGGCCCGGGCAGGAGGCAACGAGCAGGCATCGATCACTCTCGCCAAGGAACTGGGTCTTGCTGCCCGGAAGCGGGTGGCGATCCTTCTTGCTGAGCCCTTTACGGTGCATACAGCCTGGGCCGATGGACGCGGGAACCCCCGCTTCAAGCGCTACTACGGATTCATTACTGACGCGAAGGGAAGAGACCTCGGGGGAGTTCTCGTCAGGGAGGGACTCGCTCGCGCGTTCGGCGTGGCGCGGGCTCGCGAAAAGGGAGTAAGCCGTGAGGAATACAAGGATCGCCTCGCTGATGAAGAGCTTTCTGCCGCTTCGCGCCGGGTCGGAGCCTGGAACTACACCAAC
The DNA here is from genome assembly GCA_963935445.1 of uncultured Roseibacillus sp. Taxonomy (GTDB): domain Bacteria; phylum Verrucomicrobiota; class Verrucomicrobiia; order Verrucomicrobiales; family Akkermansiaceae; genus Roseibacillus_B. The sequence continues at coordinate 3,611 of CAWWCX010000240.1, read as the reverse complement.
TGGCAGGCTCTTCCCGAAGAGCGCCGGGTGGAGCGGAAGCTGGAGCTGGAAGAGGAAGGTGAGGACAAGCGGAAAGCCCCTCCCCCGGAAGCGCATTCCATTGACCCCAACCAGGCCGCTCGTGATGAATTGATGCGGTTGCCCGGCATTGGGGAGGTGATGGCCATACGGATCCTGGAAGGGCGGGAAGCCGGGAGGTTCCGAACACCCCTCGACCTCCTGCGGGTGCCGGGAATCGGAGCCAAGACTGTTGAGAAGCTGACCCCCTTTCTGGTATTTCCGGAGAGCCTTCAACCCGGGAAAGAGCAATGAGGACCTGCAGGACGCGGCTTGCCCCCGTGGACTGAAAGGGGTAGGGCCCTGAGCGGTGACAGCATGAGCGTACCGGAGTTGACACGAGATCTCCTCATGGAGGCCGGGGGATGGCGGGAAATGAAGGCGGCACGGGACATGCATCGCAGTGGTCTCGTGCGCGAGGCCGTGTACCGGGACGGTTGGCTGGAGGGGGTTGTGATGATGGGAGGTCAGCCGAAGAGGGTGCGCATGAAGATCATTTCCGCCACGCACATGGAAAACAAGTGCAGCTGCCTGATGGCCCGGCGCGAAGGACGGGTCTGCGCACATGCGGTGGCGGTGGGCCTGGAGGTGCTCGCTCCGAGCTTGTCTGTCGACGAGGCCCCTCCTAGTGAGGTGACGGAACTGGAAAGTCGTTGGCCAGTCGTGCGGGAATCCCTGGATGGAGAGGCTTATCCTGTGACTTGTCGCGTGATGCTGCCTCTGAAGCTTTCCGAGGCTTGGAAGCGGGGTCAGCTGCTGGTGGTTTTTGGAACGGAATACGAAGGGGAGGAGCACCTTCTCACGACCTGGGGGCCGGACTACGTGTTGCAGGTGGATGAGCAGGATGGACGATTGCTGGAAACCCTCCGACGTCTCTTTCCAATTGAGCCTCCGGGGGCCGTGAGCTTGGATCGGGGCCAGTTTTTGCAGTTGCTGGAAGGGCTCACCGGTCATCCGCGGGTGAGTATCGGGAAAGCGGAAAATGCGATCGTGGCGCGCCAGTTGAGACGTGCCGCGGTGGAGTCAAGGAATGACCGGTTGCTGGTCTCCTGGCCGAGTGGGGTGGAGCCGATGGTGGAGCGGAACTCCGCATGGGGATTCGAGGCGGCCAAGGGGACTCTGCACCCGCTTGCCCTCGGGTTGCCGGGTGTGCTGGAGCCGATCCTGGAGGGAGGGCTTCTGCTCAACCCGGTCGAGGCGCGGGCACGCCTGGCCGAGCTGGGGCAGTGGTTTGAGATTGGAGAAGAGGTCGGAGCGGGCCTTGCCGAGGCTGCCGTGCCGCAGGTGGAGGTCTCCTTTGAGGGTTCGCTGAATCACCTCGAGGGGCAAATGACGTTCCTCTACGGCGGGCGGCGGCGGGCGGCGGGAATCGAGGAAGCGGAACTGATCCCGGGTGAAGGGGAGAAACAAATGGTGGCCAGCCCGGAGCTTGAGCGGTGGGCCGAGGATGTGCTGAGGCAGTGGGGGTTCGAGGGGCCGGGCCGCAAGGGGCGATTTGTGCTGCGGGAGCGGGAGGCGATCCTGCGTTTCCATGCGCATGGGGTGAGGAGCCTCGATCCGGAGTGGACCATTATCAAGGGGGAGCGCTTCGCGGAGTTTGCGAAGGACATTGTGCCGCTTCGGCCCGTTTATCGCCTGGAGGAACAGGCCGGGGACTGGTTTGAAATGTCGGTTCATTACCAAGCCGGTGATGGAACGCAGCTGACGCAGGCGGAGGTGCAGCGGTTGCTTGCGACGGGACGGTCGAGCCATGCCCTTGGAGGAGATCGGCAGGCGGTCCTGGATGCCGGGCAGGTGGAAGAAGCCCTGGAGACGCTTGCGGACTGCGATCCTGAGCAGCAGCGGCCCGGAGTATTCCGGATGGATCATCGACAGGCAGCCTACCTGAGGCAGAGCGCGGTTGAGCTGAGCCTGCTTTCCGACAAGCAGGGCCCATGGACTGAACCGGCTGGGACAGAGCTGGAATTCGGCCCGCTGAAACAGGTCCTCCGTCCCTACCAGCTCGCAGGAGTGAAGTGGTTATGGACCCTGGCGGACCTGCGCATGGGAGGGATCCTGGCGGATGACATGGGGCTCGGAAAGACCCTGCAGACTCTTGCCTTTCTCGCCCTGCGCGGAGGGCCTGCGCTGGTGGTCTGTCCCTCTTCCCTGGTACACAACTGGATTGCGGAGGCGGAGCGGTTCGTGCCGGACCTGGAGGCGGTCGCGATTGAGGGGCGGGAACGAAAGAAGGTCCTCGCCGCCCACCCCGGGGCGGATCTCCTGGTCACAAGCTATGCGTTACTCCGGGTCGACCTGGAGTTGTACCGGGAGCGGGAATTCGAGGTCGTTATCCTCGATGAGGCGCAGCACATCAAGAATCCGGAGGCACAGGTGAGCCGGGCCGTCTGTCGCCTGCGTGGGAAGCACCGTTTTGCGCTGACGGGAACGCCGATTGAGAACTCTGTTCGCGACCTCTGGTCGATCATGAACTTCGTCATGCCCGGCTACCTCGGCGAGCGGGAGCGTTTTGCGGAACGCTTCGAAAAGCCGCTTGCGAGGGGAGGGGCGCCCGCTCTGCAGGGCAGACTGGCCCGGCGCCTGAAGCCCGTGGTCCTGCGGAGACTCAAGGAAGAGGTGGCCAAGGACCTGCCCGGTAAGATTGAACAGGTGCGCTATTGCAATCTCAGCCCCCGGCAGCGGGAGGTTTACGAAGCCATGCTGAAGGAAAGTCGCAGTTTGATTTCCAGTGCGGAAGGAGGGCGCAAACGAATGATCGCCCTGACGGCCCTCCTGCGCCTGCGGCAGGCGTGTTGCGATCTGCGCCTGCTGGATCTTCCGGAGGTGGGAGAGGATGGTTCGGTCAAAATGGAGGAGCTAGAGGCTTTGCTTCAGGAGGCCGTGGCGGGAGGACATCGCGTCCTGGTGTTCAGTCAATTCGTGCAGATGCTGCAGGGAATCGTGCCCATGCTGGCAGAGCTCGGACACGAGTTTTGCTATCTGGATGGTCAGACGAGGAATCGAGGGGAGGTTGTTCGGCGGTTCCAGGAATCCAGCGTGCCCGTTTTCCTGATCAGCCTGAAGGCAGGAGGGGTGGGATTGAACCTGACGGGGGCGGATACCGTCATTCATATAGATCCGTGGTGGAACCCGGCGGTGGAAGCTCAGGCTACGGACCGGGCTCACCGGATCGGGCAGGAGCGCGTGGTAACCTCCTACAAATTGATCACCCGGGATACGGTGGAGGAGAAGATTCTGGCCCTGCAGGAGCGCAAGAAGAAGTTGATCTCGGCTACCCTGGAGGTGGAGAAAGGAAGTGGGGAAGCCAGTCTGAGTGAGGATGAAATCTTCGGCCTTTTCGGGTGACTGATTCTTCCTGGTTGGGAGGTCAGGCAGAATGGTTTAGGATAGGCTCTGCATATGAGTGGGGATGATCTTCGGTTCCTGGAAGCAGGCGTGGCAGAGTGGCGGCGGAAGCTGGCGACCCTGATTGAATCGAGGCCGGTCCAGCGCCTCATAGTGACTGTCATACCTGTCTCTTATACACATCTGACGCTGCCGACGATATGCAGTGT
>CAWWCX010000239.1:0-6519 GCA_963935445.1 uncultured Roseibacillus sp. | reverse complement strand
ACACTGCATATCGTCGGCAGCGTCAGATGTGTATAAGAGACAGGGGGAGGATCGTTGAAGATGACCTCGATGACCCAGGCCCCCCGGGCGATAGGGTGGGTGCGCTTGGGGCCGGAAGTCATGCTGAGCATGGCGGCATTGGTGATGACGCCCCCGTAGCGGGGGTCTTCGGCCGCAAGGCGCTCAAAAGTGCGGGTGTGAAGCTTGCGGCGGATGTCGTCCTCGTAAATGCGCCGGGCGTCCTGCTGGGCACGGTTTGGGTCTGTGTTCGCGGGGACCTTGTCGTAGGAAGCCTGGGATTCGTCGATCTTCCTCCGGAGGGCATCCCGTCTCGTGCGTTGCTCGGGAGTGAGTGCCTTGGCGAGTTCCTCCGCCGAGATATAGAGCCCGCCTGCGGACCCGGCAACCTCCTCGGCGGTAAGGGCCCGGTTGTAGAAGCGGGCCCGGGCCAGACTGAGGTGCAGGTGCCTGCCTGCGCCGGCGGGCAGGTGGCGGAGGCCAAAGAGGATCGAACTGCGGTCCTTCGGGAAGGTGGCCAGGCTTGTGTGGAACGGTTTCCCATAGGGTTTGCCATTGCGGTAGAGCAGGACGTGCCCGTCGGGCTGGTAGACCATGGCGAGATGGAGTTTTTCTCCGGGTTTGGCCTCCGGGGTTGATTCCGGGAAGTCCTTGGTGCGTGCAAACCGGTTGCTGCCCGAGATCCAGTGGCGTGGTTTGCGCTCCCCGAGCACGATGGTATCAAAAAAGTCTCCGGGTCCCTGCACGCCCATGACACCCCCGCCACGCTGGTCGATGTTGTGGACAAGGCACCAGGCCTCGAGAGTCTTCTCCCGCAGGTCAAAGGGGAGCGGGGCACTCTGCAGGTAGGAATTATTGAGAACGACCATGCCGTCACGATGCTGGATCTTTCCGTGGGCCTTCAAATGAAGGGATCCCACCGAATCCCTGAGGTCACCGTTGAATTCCCAGGCGGCGACGGGTTTGAGGTCCACGGGCTTTCTCCCGCCTTTCTGACGAGCCTTCAGGAGACGGGTGCGGACGGGCTTGATCAGGTCATCAAGTTCGCGCTCGCTCGACTTGATGATGGCCTGGAGATCCTCCCGCTGCTGGTCATTGGACTGGTTGCGTGCCACGATGGACTTGGCGTCCACACGGGGCGGAACAAGGTCGGTGTTGTACCAGGTGCGCAGGAAATCGCTCTGGTAGGCGAACTTCGGAGCGATGAGGTCGATCACGGGACGGTCCTCGAGGAAGACGGCATCGAAGAGAAGGAGAGGTTCGAGAATCATCTGGACGCTGGCCGGATTGCTCTTGTCGACGTTGAAGAGGCGCGCAAGCCGGGGGTCCGGGGTGGCTCCAAGCAGGTTTTCCAGTTGCATCCACTGGGAAGGGAAGGAGTCGAGGAAGCGCTCGATCCGGGGATCAATGAGCATCCGGTCAATGGTCTGGCGGAAGGCTCCAAGGGTTGCGAGCTCCCCGCTTTCGGCCAGGCGGAGGAGAGGGAGGTCCGGGCCGCTGCTCCAGAGAAAGTAGGAAAGGTTGCTGGCCACCACAAAGAGATCCTGGCCTTCCGCGGTTGAACCGTAGCGGAAGAGGAAGCGCGGAGAGGAGAGGACTGCGGAGGCAGCTTTCTTCATGGCATCCGGAAAGGAAAGGCCCTCCTGTATCTTGGCGAGAGTGTAGTCGGTGTATCGGTCGATGGTTGCGTCGTCGACGGCACTCCGGAAGGCCAGAAGGAGGAACGGTGCAAGGCGTTTTCTGATCTCCGCACGCCGGTCACCACCGCCGGGATCGCGGAAGAAGTCGTTCCAGATCCCAACTGTATTCTCATTGAAGTCGGGGCTCCCGACAACGGAGAGGCTGAGGCGGAGGAAGGAATCGAGGAGAAGGGGAGAAAGAGTCAGTTGATTGGCCTGGTTGTCGTAACCGTGGGCTGCCCGGAGATCCTTGGGAAAGGTGCGCACCCCGCGCAGGCCGGCGGGAGGGTTGAGTGAATGGCAGGCGACCTCCACCTTGGCGGCCATCTGGCCGGCTTCGGGGTCGAGGTAGTTGCTGTGCCGCGTCATCAGCTTCTCGGGCAGGGCGAACACGTCGCGGTTCATCTGGAAGAGGTCCCGCACGGTGTTGTTGTATTGAAAGCGGTTGAGACGTCGCATGCGGACCTGCTTCCGGTCCTTGTCCCCGCCTGCGGATTCCCGCAGCATGGCCTTCAGGCTTCCGACCAGCCTGCTGCGCGTCTCCTCCGCCAGTTCCGGTTCATCCTCAGGCGGCATGTCGTAGGCATCGAGGGCCTCGATCATCTCCTTGAGAAGCTTCGGCTTGTCCCGCAATTGCCGGCCGGAAGCGATTTCCGCAAGATTGACCTTCCCCTTCAGCTTCTTCTCCCCGTGGCACTTGTTGCAGTGCTCGGCAAAGAGGGGCTTGAGGAAGGAGTGAAAGTCGTCCTCGGCGGCGGGGAGAGTTGCCGGCTCGAGAACGAGAGCGGCCAGAAGGGCCGCGGAGAGAAGACTCCAGGATCTGTTCTTCCGGATTCTTGGGCCGGAACTCGCTCTGGCTTCGGTCATCACGTCCACAGGTCGGAGATCACACCCGAGCTGTCTGCGAAGGAGTCGATCTCCACTCCCATCAACTGGGCGAGGGTCAGCCACATGTTTGAATTGAGGGTGCCGCTCTTGCATTTGAGAAAACGCCCCTGCTTGATCTGGCCCTGTCCGTGCCCGGCCAGGATGAAGGGGAGGTCGTAGAACTGGTGGGTGGCGCCGTCTCCCAGGGCTGCGCCGTAGGCGACGAGGGAATTGTCGAGCATGGTGCTTCCGTCCGTCTCGCGGATCTCCTTCATGCGGCGTATCATGTAGGAGTATTGCTCCATGTGGAAGCGATCGATCTTGGCCACGCCCTTCCAGCCGTCACCCTTCTGGTTGTGCGTCATGTTGTGGTGCTGGACCGGCTTGTCGAAGACGCCCTCATACATGAGGGTGGCATCCCACCGCTCGGGCCCGATCATGAACGTACAGATATTGGTCATGCCCATTTGGAAGGCGAGCAGCATGAGGTCGCATTGCAGGCGGATGTATTCACCGCGGGGGAGGATTTCATCCTTGGGGATCCGCACGTCCGCCTTGGCGAGGCGTTCCTTCTGCTTGGCGATGCGCACTTCCACATTGCGGATCATTTCCATGAACTCGCCGAGTGTCTCGCGATCGTCGCGTCCGAGTTTGCGGTCAAGGGTCTTGGCGTCCTCGAGAAGAAGGGAGGAAACCTCGTCGAGGTGGGACTGGAAGCTGTCGGCCTTGAAGAGGCGCTCGTAGAGCTTCTGCGGGTCGCGGATAGAGGGGGCGATCTTGTCCGGTCCGTACCAGGAGATGTTGTCAAAATAGATGGGTTCCTTCGGGGCGCGAAAACCGTTGGTGCTGATCTCGAGCGTCTTGAAAACCGTGGAGTGACCGACGTGATCGCCAATGACCTGATCGAGGCTGCGGCCGTTGGGATAGCGCCAGCCCTTCTCGGCGGCCTGCTCGGGAGAGACACTGGTCAGGAAGCAGGACGCGCCCTGGGCGTGGACGTCCTGCCCGTTCTTGAAGGTGCGTTCCAGCCCGGTGACCAGGGAGATGTCCCCGGCGTGCTCCTTAAGAGGCTCCATGCTGGAGCTGAACTGGAGTGGGTAGATGCCGGTCTCGTTTTCAACGCGCTTTTGGTTCTTGGTCTTGTCGGCGTTGAAGCCGCCGACGAATCCCGGGAGGGTGGCTTCCTCCTCGCCGGGGAAGAAGGCACGGCGGTTGATCCCGTTCGGGATGTAGAAGATCACCAGCTTCTTGTCGGGCTTTTTCCTGGTCTTAAGCGTCTTGGCGGAGGCGAGGGAAGGGAGGAAGGGCAGGGTCAGGAAGGCTCCCTGGCTACGGAGAAACTTGCGTCTCGTCAGGCTCATCCCCGCCATCGTTCCACACCTTTTTTGTTGGGAAAGCCTTATTGTGCACGTTTTCGCGTTACTCCTCGGACAGCTTCAGCCAGAAATCCCCTCTTACAGGCCCATGAAGTTGCTTTCGTTTACCATCCTAGCCTGGGCGTGTTCCATGGTTGCCGCGGTCTTCGGGGCAGAGGCGCCCCGCCCGAATGTTCTCATCATATTCACGGATGATCAGGGCTATGCTGATCTCGGCTGCACGGGCTCGAAGACGAACAAGACTCCGCGTCTCGACGAGTTGGCACGGCAGGGCATGCGTTTTACGAGCTTCTATGCCCAGTCGGTGTGCGGGCCGTCCCGCTCGGCACTGCTCACCGGGCGCTATCCAATGCGAAGCAAGGGCTGGAGCATGCCTGCAGATGAGATTACGTGGGCCGAGTGCATGCGGACGGTCGGCTACCAGACGGCCTGTATCGGCAAGTGGGATGTCTCCAATCGCAGGCCCATCATCGAGCGGATGCCGCTGGCGCAGGGTTTTGATTACTTCTACGGAGCTCTTGGGGCCAACGACAATGGGCGGGTGACCTTCCACGAGGGTAATGAGAAGGCGGGCACTACCAGTGACATGGGAAGCCTGACCCGGCTCTACACCGACAGGGCCATCAACTGGCTGGAGAAGAAGCGGGATCCGGCCAGACCCTTCGCCCTCTATGTGGCGCATACCATGATGCACACCATCATCGACGCCTCTCCGGCGTTCAAGGGGAAGTCTGCGGGAGGGCTTTATGGAGACGTGGTGGAGGAGTTCGACCATGAGACCGGGCGCCTGCTGGACAAGCTGGACGAATTGAAGCTACGCGAGAATACGCTGGTGATTTACACGTCAGACAACGGGCCGTGGAACCAGCCAGCCTACACCAACAGCAAGAAGGGACATCCCAAGGGCTCGATCTTCTGGGGCGATGCCGGTCCCCTTCGCGCGGGCAAAGGATCCTGCTACGAGGCAGGCTACCGCGTGCCCTGTATTGTCCGCTGGCCGGGTAAGGTCCCTGCCGCCCGCGTCTCGGATGCCATTTTTGCGACGCTCGATGTGATGCCGACCCTTGCCGTGCTTGCCGGCTTTGAGATGCCGGGCGACCGGGTGATCGACGGGGTAGACCAGGTAGACCTGCTCCTCGGCAAGAGCGAGAAGGGAAATCGCAATGATTTTCTCTATCTGAACAATGCGGTAAGGCAGGGCAAGTGGAAGTACCTGCGTGCGGTTCACAAGGTGCCGGGCTATGCCGCGGACCGGAAGAGGGAGAAGGTTGAGGAACTTTACGATCTGGAGGCAGACCTTGGAGAGCGAAACAACCTCGCCTCCAGTCATCCGGAGAAGGTGGCGGAGCTCAGGAAACTGATGGAAGCCATCTCGGGAAGAGCGAAGAAGCCGGTTTCATCCAACTAACGGCGTCTCACCCGGTTCCAGATGAGAGCAGTGAGATTCGGTGCCGCACACGCAAATCGGCAATTGCAGGCTGGGCGCTGTTGACGGAACATGATGCCCCGAAGGAGGGCGATCCCGATGCGCTACGCGATCTTCTCAGACATCTATGGTAACCGTCCGGCCTGGGAAGCCCTGGTGGCTGACCTCGCACGCCACGGGGTGGACATGCCGATTTGCCTGGGAGATGTCTCGGGTCATGGGCCGGCGACGCAGGACATCCTGCGCGCCTTGCGTTCCCGCACGGGCAATATTGTTCTCGGAGATCACGACGCTACCGTTGCAGGTCTCCTGGACGATGGTCGGTTTGACGAGAGCACGCGTCAGGTTCTTGCCTGGACTCGCGCTCATCTGGATGAGGAGTCCCTGGCCTACCTCGCCAGACGCCCTCTGGCGGTGGAGACCGGGGGCGTGCTCTTCGTCCACGGGGAATGTGTGCAGCCCGGAAGTTACCGGGGCGTGCAGGATCTGCAGGCGGCACATGCCAATTTCGCGGCCAGTCATCAGAGAGTGACCTTCCTGGGGCATGGGACCGAGGCGGGAATGTTCCGGCAGCGTCAGGATGGCACAGTGGAGGAGCTGCCGGCGGAGGATGGCGTCCTGTCGGAAGATTGTCGCTTTCTGGTGAAGGTCGGTCCGGTAGGAGAGCCGGGCAGGGGGGCCGCGGTGGCCGCTTCTTACGTCATTTATGACAATGAGACTCACGAGGTCTATTTCCGGCATGCTCCCTACGAGGTGGAGGCCTACAGGGCAGAGGTGCAGGCAGCAGGTTTGCCCGTGCGCCCCTGGTGCATGCAGGTAGCCGGAGAGAGGCCTCCGGCAGCAGAACCTCCAGTAGCGGTTCCTCCCGTGGCGGTGGTTGCCGGAGGAGGAGACCTTGGAGCCGGGCAAGTCTCCGCGCCGATAGCGCCAGCCGCTTTAGCTCCTCCTGAGCCAGTTCGGCGGAGCCGGGGTGTGGTGGCCTGGTTGTCGCTGTTTGGTGTTCTCGCCATGGTATCTTCGTTAGGAGTTCTCGTCTGGCACAAGCTGAAGGAGGAATCTGCTGGCAGTGAATCAGCGTCCAAGGGTGAGCTGAGCGAATCCACCGCCCCTGTCTCTTATACACATCTGACGCTGCCGACGATATGCAGTGTGT
>CAWWCX010000238.1:0-6559 GCA_963935445.1 uncultured Roseibacillus sp. | reverse complement strand
CTAGTACGGTCTCGTGGGCTCGGAGATGTGTATAAGAGACAGGTGCTGGTCCCAGCCAGCGTGCATGAGCTGGATGAACTGGGTTCCGCGTTCCGCGAGACGACGGGCGAGGAGGCAGTTCCGTGCAAAGGTGCCGGATTCGTGGACGCCAGGCCCGTATAGATCGAGAACCTCCTTTGGTTCGTTTGAGATGTCGGCAAGCTCAGGAACACTGGTTTGCATGCGGTAGGCCATTTCATACTGCGCGATACGGGTGGCGATTTCAGGGTCGCCGTAGTCCTGATGCTTCATCTCGTTGAGGCGACCGATGTCGTCGAGGAGTTCGCGGCGCATGGGCTTGCTCATCCCGCTGGGATTGGAGAGGTAGAGGACGGGGTCGCTGGCAGGGCGGAACTTGACGCCCTGGTGGCGGGTGGGAAGAAAGCCGGAACCCCAGTAGAAATCGTAGAAGATCTGGCCGCAGGTGGTGCCTTTGCTGACCGAGGTCATGACGACGAAGGCAGGGAGGTTGTCGTTCATGGTGCCGAGGCCGTAGCTGAGCCAGGCACCCATGGTTGGACGGCCGGGGAGCTGGGCACCACTCATGAAGAAGGAGATGCCGGGGGCGTGGTTGACAGCCTCAGTGTGCATGCTCTTCACGAAGCAGATCTTGTCGGTCACCTGGGCGGTGTGCGGCATGAAGTCACTGACCCATGCGCCGCTCTGGCCGTATTGCTTGAAGGGTTCGACCGGAGCAAGGAGGAGCTTGCCGTTGGCATTACCGGTCATGGTGCTGAAGCGTTTGCCGCCGACGTAGCTTTCCGGGACCGGGGTGTTGTGGAGCTCCTTGAGCTTCGGTTTGTAGTCCCAGAGGTCGCAGTGAGTCGGGGCGCCGTTCTGAAAGAGATAGATGACACGTTTGGCCTTGGGGGCGATCTGGCGGATGTAGGCGGGGATCTTATCGTTACCCCGGGGCGCTGCGGAGAGGCCTTCCCTGCCGAGGAGAGTGGCAAGGGCGGCGGTTCCAATTCCGGTAGCGCTCCTGCCGAAGAAGTGGCGGCGGTTGATGTCGAGTTGGTGCTGGGTAAGCGGATTCATCGTGGTTGGGCCGGATAGAATCTGGAGGGAGCGATGAGCGGGGCGGGGATCTACTCCCTGGTGAGGGCCTCGTCGAGGTTGAGAATACCAAGGCAGACAGTGGCCAGGGCTGCGTGTTCGGGTTCGGGAAGGTCGGAGTTGCGGGGGGAGTCTCCGTTTTTGAGGAAGTTGGCGGCTGCGCCGGGGTCGGAGCTAAAGCGGGCCCGGGCCCTGGTGTAGATGTTCTCGAGAACTTCCTGTTCTGCTTGGCTCGGGTGGCGGGCGACGACGAGTTGGAAGGCATGCTGGATTCGGGCCGCAGCCTTGCTGTCCTTTCCGGCCGAGGTGGTGGCCCGGCCGGCGAGGGCGCGGGCGGCTTCGACGTATGTGGTGTCATTGAGTGTGCTCAGGGCGTGGAGGGGGGTGTTGGTGAGGCTCATTTCCACGGAGCAGGTTTCGCGGCCGGGGTTGTCGAAGAACATCGGAGGCGCGGCGATGCGTCGCCAGAAAGAGTAGATGCTGCGGCGGTAGAGGTCGTCACCCTTGCCGCGGCTGTAGCGCTTCTTGCCGAAGGTAGCTTCAGCCCAGATGCCTTCCGGCTGGTAGCTGTTGACGGGGGCTCCGCCTTTCCTGTCGACGAGGAGCCCGCTGGCATGAAGGGCCTGATCACGGATCATCCAAGCCGGCATGCGGTAACGGGCGCCACGGGCGAGGAGGCGGTTGGCGGGGTCGGCTTCGAGAAGTTCGGGGGAGAGACGGGAGGATTGGCGGTAGGTGTGGCTGTTGACGAGGGTGCGCATGAGGTGTTTGACGTCCCAGCCGTTTTCCTGGAACTCGACCGCGAGCCAGTCGAGGAGACGTGGATGGATCGGCACCTCACTTTGAACGCCGAAGTTCTCGGGTGATTTGATGAGGCCTATTCCAAAGAGCTGTTGCCAGAAGCGATTGACGGTCACCCGGGCGGTAAGAGGGTTTTTCCGGTCCACAAGCCACCGGGCCAGCCCAAGGCGGTTTTTTGGAAGGTCCCTCGAGAAGGCCGGGAGGGTCGCGGGAGTGCCCGCCTCGACTTCCTTGCCGCGCTTGTCGTAAACGCCGACTTCCAGCATGTAGGTTTTCCGCTTCTTGTCCATGTCCTGCATGACCATGACCTGCGGCAGGCCCTTGCGGTTCGAATTGAGCTCGTTCTCCCGGTCGGAGATGAGCTTCCGGAGTTCGGCGTGGCGGGGAACGGACTCGCGGTGGGCAGCGGCTACGAGCGCGTTCTCCGCTTTGCTGCGTTTTGAGGGCTCGATGGCGAGGGCGTCCTGGAGACGTCGTTCGCCGGTAGAAAGTTTGGCGTCGGCGATGCCGCTGACCGAGAGACGGAAGCGGCCGAGGTTGTGGTTGGCATGCTGGGAGTCGTGACGCATCGTGACGACGATGGAGGCGTGTTCCGGCACCGCGACGGGCTTGTCGAGGTGGAAGATCGCCTCGTGGTCTCGGTTGATCTCATTGTTCTCGTAGACGGCCCAGCCGGTGTCGGACTTGTCGTCGTAGGTTCCGCTGATCTTGTGATTACCCTGTTCGTAGGTGGCGATCGCGGACTTGAACTTTGCATGGAGGGCGCTACCGCCGAGCGGCTGGATGCGGACCCTGAAGTCGGTAAGGACAAAGTTGCCGCTATCGGAGCGGGAGAGGTAGCCCTTGGTCATGCTTTCGTGGCGGATGGCCTCCAGACGGATGCTGGCGATTGATTTGAGCTTGGTTTCGGTGGACAGGTTGTAGACGTCGTTCTTGGGGTTCTCGCCGCTCGCCAGAATCGAGCCGTCCTTGAGCACTTCGAGCGTTTGTTTTTCGGCTTTGGCGGCATTGATGGAGAGAACGGCCCATTCGAGGTCCGGATTCCCGGTAAGGCGTGACTTTTCCCAGTCTGGTTGACTGGTGGTAAGCTCTTTTTCAAACTGCGCAAGATCTTCACGGAGGGTGCTGATTTCCCTTTCGAGGGCGGCTTCCCTGGCTTTACGTTCGCCGCTCGCGACCGCGAGGACAGGTGGCGTGCGTGGATTTCCCCCACCGCCGTTGACAGGGGTCTGGTTGAAGAAGGCGGAGAGCTTGTAGTATTCCTCCTGAGTGAGGGCGTCATACTTGTGGTCGTGGCAACGGCAGCAGTTGAAGGTGAGGGCGAGCCAGACGGTGCCGGTGGTCTCGGTCATGTCCATGACGTAGTCGACACGATTTTCCTCGGCGATGCGTCCGCCTTCACCATTGATGGGATGATTGCGCAGGAAGCCGGTGGCGAGGCGTTGTTCCATGGTCGCGTTGGGGAGGAGGTCGCCCGCGAGCTGCCAGATGGTGAGGTCGTCCCAGGGGATGTTGCGGTTGAAGGCATCTACGACCCAGTCCCGCCAGGGCCACATGGTGCGTTCCCCATCGCCCTGGTAGCCGTTGGAGTCGGCGTAGCGCGCGGCGTTGAGCCAGGGCCAGGCCATGCGCTCGCCGTAGGAGGGATCGTCCAGAAAGCGATCGACCAGCTTCTCGTAAGCGTCTGGAGCGTTGTCATTGAGAAAGGCGGAGACCTCTTCGGGTGCGGGAGGGAGGCCCCGGAGGTCGAGGGAGAGGCGGCGGATGAGGGTCGCTTTATCCGCAGCGGGAGATTGCCTGAGTCCATCCCGGAGGAGGCGATGGGAGATAAAGGCATCGATGGGATTACGAACGGTGGCATTGGGTGGTTCGGGAACCTCGGGGCGCAGGGGAGCAATGAGGGCCCAGTGCTCCTTGTATTCCGCTCCTTCAGCGATCCATTGCCTGATGAGTTGCTTCTCGCTGGCGTTGAGTTTGAGGTGAGAGTCCGGTGGAGGCATGACCTCGTCGGGATCCGTCGCAGTGATCCGTTGCCAGACGAGGGACTCTTCCGGCTTGCCGGGCACGAGTGCCTGGCCGCCGTCGCGTTTGGCGAAGGCCCCTTCGGGAACATCGAGGCGCAGGTCGGCTTCCCGGGTATTCTTGTCGAAGCCGTGGCATTTGAAGCAGCGGTCTGAGAGAAGTGGCCGCACATCGAGGTTGAAGTCCAGCGGGCTTTCCGCAGCGGGAACGGGCAGCTGGAGGGCAAGGAAGAAGCAGGGTATGAGGCTACGGGCAGGCATCCAACGAGGGGTCTAGCCTTTTTCTGGAGTCTCCTCAATAGAAAGGGTTGGGCATGACTCCGCTGTTTTTCGGGGAATCGGGATGAGTTTATGGTTGCTCTGATGCCTTGGGCGGTTACTGGAACTCCATCGTGAAGGAACGTTTCCTGATACTGGCTTTGAGTCTGTGCTGGTTGCTGGCGGGGAGATCCGGGGCGGAGTGGGTGCGGCATGTCATTGATGATTCTTCCCGGGGAGCGGATGGTGTGCGGGCAGCGGACGTCAACGGGGACGGCTATCTCGACCTGACCACCGGATGGGAAGAGGGAGGCATCATCCGGGTAACCATCAATCCGGGGCCGGCCAAGGTGAAGGGGAAGTGGCCCGCCGTGACAGTTGGAAAGGTTGCTTCTCCGGAGGATGCCGTTTTTGTCGACCTTGATGGTGATGGGAGACAGGATGTGGTGAGTAGTTGTGAGGGTGGCAATCGCACGGTCTTCGTTCACTGGGCGCCCTCGGGGAAAAGCAACTATCTCGAGGAGGCGGCTTGGAAAACGGTCGCTTTTCCGGCGACCGTGAAGAAGCAGAGTTGGATGTATGCCGTTCCGATGGATGTGGATGGCGTCAATGGTCCCGACCTTGTGATGGGCTCAAAGGGGAGGAATGGATCAGTGGGTTGGCTGCGGGCTCCGAAGGATCCCCGGCTGGTTTCAGACTGGACCTTTCACCGTCTCTACGATGCCGGATGGATCATGACGATCGATGCGCACGATGTGGATGGGGACGGTGATGCCGACCTGGTCGTTTCAGACCGTTTTGGAAAGTCTGCCGGGGTAAAGTGGCTGGAGAACCCCGGGGTGGAGGGAGTGGGAGAAGGCCGGACCTGGAAGGAGCACCCGATAGGCTCCAAGGGAAAGGAGGTCATGTTTCTCCAGGTGGCGGACCTCGATGCCGATGGCCTTGAGGATGTGATCTGCACCAACCGGAATGGGGAGATGGAATGGTTCCGTCGGCTCGAGGCCGGGGGGCTGAAATGGGAGACTCACGCTTTCAGGCTCCCCTTCGGCCTGCCTCATGGGAAATCTCTGGCGGTTGGAGATATCAACCTTGATGGCAAGGTTGACGTCGTCAGTACAAATCGCGGGCAAGAGCCGGCCAGATGCGTGGCGTGGCAGACCTGGTCAGACTCTCCCGGGGACAAGAACTGGGTCTCCACCGATATTGGCGGCACGACCGGCGCCAAGTTCGACTTGATCGAGCTGGTCGATCTCGACGGGGATGGTGATCTGGATGTGATCACCTGTGAGGAAGTAGCGAATCTGGGGGTGTTCTGGTACGAGAATCCGCTCAGGTAGGGGACGGGCCAGGCGGAGAAGGGCAGAAGACCGGCGGCTCCAGTGGATAATCTCCAGAATAGCGGCGGTGAGGAGGACCAGACTGCCGATCGCCATGGCACAGCGTTCAACAGTCAGGTTGCGATCGCGGGTGGAGCGCTCGTGTTTTTTTCATGGGTTCCGGGGTTTGGCGGAGGGTCCCATTCGTCTTCATGTGAGGTAAGGGGACCAGAAGGCATCGGCTTCTACTGACTTTGCCAAGGCATATCATGAGTCTCTGCCTATGAGATGCTTGCAATGTGAAACGGTCTGTCACATCGCAATGAGAGCGGCAGCACCGCGCGGTCTCGACGCGGTAAGCGGTAGTTCCCCCGGAGGGATATTGAAGATCTTACAGTTCCTCCTCCCAATCTCCTTCGACCGGGTGGAGATCCTCGGATTCCGGGTGGGGAGGAAGCAGGTCTTCCCGCTCAAGAAGGAGCGGAAGGGACAGGTCCTCAAGCAGATCCGGTGCTGTTTTCAGCAGCACTCCGAGCAGAGGCACCACCCGGTCCAGTTCTGCGATCGCGCAGTGAACCATTGAGGACACGATATCGGCATCGAATCTTTCGCGCTCGAACAGGTTCGTGATGCGGAAGACGAGCTGCTGTCGATCAAGGTCGAACTCAAAGCTTCCGAGGGTGAGCTGCTTGTTTGCCCGCATGAGCAGCTCCATGGTTTTCGCAAGATGGGAAGATTCCGGAGCCAGAGGGCACTCGGCAACGATGGAAAGGCCATTGAGCTCGGGAAAGACCTGGGCGTGGAGCTGGATGTGAGTGTGGTGAGCCTCAAAATGGGCTTCGAGCACCTCACGGCCCTCGATGGGTTCACAGTGCCATCCTTGCTGCCCAAAGGCCTCGGCCACGGACTGCAATTGGAGTGAGGGAGGGGCATTCATGTCTCAGGAGGAAAGGGTTCCGGGTGAACGGAGTTTCACCCTGCCCGGACGGAAGCTCAATCCGATTCCCGGGGGCCTCGGGAGGAGCTGTCTCTTATACACATCTGACGCTGCCGACGATATGCAGTGTG
>CAWWCX010000237.1:0-6561 GCA_963935445.1 uncultured Roseibacillus sp. | reverse complement strand
ATCTAGTACGGTCTCGTGGGCTCGGAGATGTGTATAAGAGACAGGGGCGGGGCTTGTGACGGTTTATGTGTTGGAACAGGATTATGGCCTCATGGTTTCTTCGGGGATGCCCCCGGAGGCAATGGTCAGGCCGATTGAGAATTATGCTGAGGCCGGAGCGGCCGGTCAGGATGTCCTGGTCATTGGGCCGGGCCTTGGGGAACTCCAGGGCCGGGCCGGAGGAGCGCTGTGGGATCTCTTTCAGGAGACCGACTGCCCGCTGGTGGTTGATGCGGATGCGCTCAATCTGCTCGCATCAGCGGAAGCGCCGGAGGTGGTGACCCCACGGATGCTCCTGACTCCCCATCCCGGTGAAATGCAACGTCTCCTGCCCGGGGCCAAGGGGTTGAATCGGGCGGAGACCGCGCGAAGGTTCGTGCAGGAGTACTCCTGCACTCTTCTCTACAAGGGCGCCCGCACGATTGTGACCGCGCCCGGCGAAGACCTCCACTATAACTCCACCGGGCACCCGGGAATGGCGACCGGGGGACAGGGAGACGTGCTGAGCGGGTTGCTGGGAGCCCTGGCCGCAGGGGGGATGTCCCTCCTCGAGGCCGCGAGGGCTGGGGCATGGCTCGCAGGGCGGGCATCGGAGTGTGCGCTGGCGGGAGGCGAATCTGAGGAATCGCTCGTGGCAGGGGATACTGCGCGTGCGCTGGGTTGTGCATTCAGGGCCTTGTCCCGGGGAATCTGAGAAGAAAGAGGACCCTGGAGGGACCTCAGGATGCCAGCCTGAACAAATGCAGGAGGGGGGCTCGCTTTAACCGTGGACGGGATTTTCCTTTTGAGGCATCCTGCCACGGCCCCCTTACCTGTTCGATGAGTGATGGATTCCGCCGCTTTGCTATTCTGCTCGGGGTATTTGTGTTCGCTTTTCTGGCGGTTTTTGTTTTTCGCAAGGTTCAGGGAGGGGAGGGGTTTCTCGATCTCTTCAAGTTCGGGAAGAAGGAACGAAGTGAGACCTTCATCCCGGAAAGCTACACCCTGAGTTCCAAGCCTGCGCTTCCTCCCGGCGAGGTGGAATTCCTTGCCGCGCTTGATGAGGAGTTCGCGAAACTCACGGAAGCGGTAGTGCCCTCGGTGGTTTCGCTCCACACCGAAGGGATCAAGCGGCAGCTCATGCAGGACTGGTTCGGGCGGGTCTGGATCGACGAGGGTTACCCGGTGCGAGGGATAGGATCCGGGGTGATCGTATCGGAGGAAGGCCATGTGGTGACCAATGAGCACGTCACAAACGGCAAGTCCAAGATCAGCGTCACAATGCACGACGGGAAAACATACCCCGCAATCGTAATCGGGGAGGACCGCGCGCTCGATATTGCCGTTATCCGGATCAAGGCGAACCGTGACTTTCAACCGCTCAAGTTCGGGGATTCGGATCGCGTGCGGCAAGGCCAGCAGGCGCTCGCGATTGGAAACCCGTTCGGGCTGGGGGAGACGGTCACCCGCGGGATTATATCCGCCAAGGAGCGGACTATTTCGGACCGCCAGCGCGACCTCTTCCAGACCGATGCTGCGATCAACCCGGGGAACTCGGGAGGGCCTCTCATCAACATTTATGGGGAAATCATTGGAATCAACGCGGCTATTTATTCGCCTGACACGGAGGACCGGGGCTTTGTGGGGATCGGGTTTTCGATCCCTGCAAATGACGTGCACGAGGTCTTCGAGCAGATTCTGGCGAAGGGTCGGGCTACCCGTGGCTGGCTGGGTGTGCGCAGCTACGACTGGAACCCGCTCGTGCGGGAGAAGATTGGCTGGCACGAAAGCGGGGGTGCTTACATCCTCGACGTGGTTCCCGAGTCCCCGGCAGCGGCGGCAGGTCTCCAGAGCGATGACGTGGTGGTGCGCTATAATGGCAGGGCCGTGGCCAACCGGGTCCACTTTTTCAGCGAAATTCAGCGAACGCCGGTCGGCCAGGAAGTCTCGATCGTGGTCTGGAGAGATGGGCAGGAGGTCATGCTGACCGCCACCGTAATCGACGCCGAGGATTCGGAATCCCTGACGCGGCGCCGGGAGCCGAGCACTCGGAGCGCCACCGATGAGCGAATCGTCCAGGACATCGGCGTCAAAGTTCAGGAGCTCACGCTGTTGCAGCGCACGCGGGGAGGAAGCGGGGTGCTCATCACTGCAGTCTACCCGGGGAGTCAGGCCGCTCGCAGGGGACTGCGCCGAGGGGATCTCATTCTGGAAATCAACAATGTGCGTGTGGAGCACCCGATCGATTTCTATACCCGGTTGGTGGCATCGGCCGCTGTGCAGAAAACCTCAGTCGTAGTCCAGAGGGGGCGCAATATCTACCGGGTGAAGCCCTTCGAGCAGGTTGCCCGAATGGAGACGGAGGAGCAACGATAGCTCCGGTTGGCCCTTTTCGTGCTGTGGAAAAGGGTGTAACCTGAAAATTAAGGTCTGCACATGGCCTCCACTTCTCATGTCTTATGATCCCTACGCCCGCTATGGATCCCGTAAAAAGTTCGGGGTCGCCGCCCTGGTCGTGGCGGTGGTGGTTTGCGGGGGACTGCTCTTCCTTGTCTCCACCTTACTCGGCCCCGGGGACCGGGAAGCGGTCGCGAATGGAGGGGAAGAGCCGAAGGAGGCGGTGAAAGCACTTCACCCGCTGGCCCAACCCCCCGGGGGACCAGTGGGAACAGGGACAGCGGTAGCGGCGGCAGCAGCAGCACTGACCGTCGAGCCGGAAACGACGCAGCAGATCCTGGAGACTCTCGGGATTGGGGTGACTACCGTTGACCCGCTCCTCCTGGTGGAGCAAATCGGCCGGACACTGGAGGCGGGCAAGGTCCGGGCCGCGGCCAGCATGATTGGGCGCAAGGCGCTCTCACAGGACCAGGTGAAGCGGCTCCACGCGTTGGCTGGCGAGGCCCGGCTCCGCCTGAACAAAGAGCGGCCGGTTACCGAGATCGGGGAGCTGGAATTCAACAAGCGGGGTCGCTGGGCCCTCAACCTCGAGGACGAATATGGCTCCCGCATTTATCTCGACCTTCTCCGGGAGCAGGGGAAATGGGGAGTGCAGAAAGTGGTTCTGCCCAGCGGGGGCCGGGCTGGCGAAGAGCCCGCCCGGGCAATGCTGGTGGACGCCCTGGGAATCACGGATGCGTTTCTCCACGCGGCGCTCAGGCAGAGCTTTGAGACGGCCAAGTCGTTTGTGGATATGGACGTGGTTTCCGATGCCAAGATTGCCGGGCTTTGTATCGTTTTTGAGGAAGGGCAGTACCGGCTGCGGCAGAGAAAGCCGTTGCGCGCGGTCCGGAATCGCGACAACGTGGCTGCATTTCTTGCGAATGTGGAGAACGACGATGGGTCGGCGGCGGCCCAGTTTGGCATCAACCTGAAGCGAGCTGATGAGAATTCGCCCTGGCGGGTTACAGAGATCAATCTCGACGGACTGCTCGCCGATTACGCGGAACGTGTGGCGGGTGGAGACGTTTATTATACTCCTCTGATCCGAAACCCGCAGGGGGGGGATACCCTTATCCTCTATTTTGGATTTGACGAAGAGATCCTCTCTCCACGGACGGAGCGCCAGCTCGAGATCGTCGCGCTCCTCCTGCAGACGGACACCGGAAAAGAACTTACCCTGAGCGGGCATACGGATGCGATCGGGTCGGCGGCTTACAACAAGAGCCTCTCGGGGCGCCGGGCCGAGGCAGTTCGCCAGTTCCTTGTTGATAGCGGAGTAGCCCCCCGTCAGATCAAGACGCTGGCCCTCGGCAAAACCCAGCCCCGAAGGCCCAATACCACGGCGAGTGGCGAGGACAGTCCGGAAGGCCGCAGGGCCAACCGGAGGACGGAGATATACCTGGATTTCTGAGAAAGCATGGGACGGGGTTTTCGTAGTGAGATTGTGGTGGGGCTCTGCGTCTGCGTGCTCTTCCTGGTGGGAGCCATTTTTTTCAATGCACCCCGCCAGAGCGACCCGATTCAGTCCCTGCGCTCGTGGCAGGATGCCGATGCCCCGGTAGGATATCCGGTAGGGGCGGCGAAGGGTGGCGATGGCAAGGTGCCTACCTTTGACCACCGGTTTGTCCTGCATGATGTATTCACCCGGTTCCTGGTTCCCCCGTCGCCGCTTCTGGCCCAGCCGCTGGGGTCTGAAAGCGGCGCCTTCGCGTATAACGCTCAGTCTTTCTTTGAAATGAACGAGCGGGCGCAGATGAATCACCTGGGTGACGATCTCAATGGGATCGGAGGCGGGCACTCCGACCTGGGTGATCCTGTCCATGCTGCGGGGAATGGCCATGTCGTCTTTGCGGGGGATCGCAAGGCCAGTTGGGGCAAGGTCGTAGTTCTCGGGCATCGCCTGCCAGGGGGCCGGGTTGTGCATAGCCTCTACGGGCACCTCGACAGGATTTCGGTTGCCCCCGGTGCGGTAGTGGCCCGGGGCCAGCGAATCGGAACAGTCGGAACGGGGAACAACGCCTGGCTCGCCCACCTGCACTTCGAGATGTATGAGGGGGCCTTTCTGGACCCCGGTCCGGGCTATGCTCTTCACAAGCGCAACAGGGTTGACCCTGCCGAGCTCATTGCGGCTTATCGGCCGGCGAAGGCTGAGGATCTTGCGCCTGCCCCCCTGAGCGTGTTCGAGGAGTTGCGACAGGTCTTCGAGCTCGGAGAGTAAAGGGGAAGAAGCCCGGGGAGCGGCGTGACTGCTCCCGTGCAGAGGACGGGCCTCTAGGCCAGCAGCTCATTCACGACTCTGCCGTGCACGTCCGTAAGGCGGATGTCCCGGCCGCTGAAGCGGTAGGTGAGAGCCTTGTGGTCAATGCCGAGGAGGTGGAGCATCGTGGCGTGAAGATCGTGAATCTCGAGGGGGTTTTCAGCGGCCTTGTAGCCCCACTGGTCGGTTGTCCCGTAGACGGTCCCGGGCCTTACGCCTGCGCCAGCCATCCAGAGGGAGAAGCCGAATTCATTGTGGTCGCGGCCATTCCCGCCCTGCGCGAAGGGAGTCCGCCCGAACTCACCGGACCAGAGGACGAGGGTCTCCTCCAGCATTCCCCGGGCCTTGAGATCCCTGAGGAGCCCCGCGATGGGCTTGTCCACCGAGCGGGCATTGTTGCCGTGGTTTTTCTGCAGACCCCCGTGGGCATCCCAGCGGTCTTCCCCGATATTCGGGATGGTGAGTTCCACAAAGCGCACCCCGCGCTCGATAAGCCTGCGGGCGATCAGGCATTCGCGGGCGTAGGTCTTGGTCCCGCTGTAGCCGTCATCAATCCCGTAGAGCTTCTTCGTGGCCTCGCTCTCGTCACTGAAGTCCATGAGATCGGGAACGGCCAGCTGCATGCGGGCGGCCAGCTCGTAGTTCTGGATCGCGGATTCCAGCTCGGTATTGCCCCGGGTGCTGCGGGCGTTGAGGCGCCCAATGAGCTGGCGTTTCAGGGCCTGACTCCGGGCTTTCTGCTCGTTGGGACGAACGTTGGCGACAGGGGTGCCGTTGGCATTGAGGAGGCTTCCCCGGTGGGTGGCTGTCAGGAAACCGTTGGAAAAGCAATCCAGTCCCCCGGACGGGATGCGCCCCCCATTGATGACAACGAAACCGGGAAGGTTGTCGCTTTCCTTACCGAGTCCGTAGGATGCCCAGGCGCCCATGCTGGGGCGGCCCTGCAGGCCGGTCCCACTGTGGAAGAAATAGTTAGCGGTTGTGTGCTCGGGAAACTTGGAGGTCATCGAACGCACCACGCAGAGCTCGTCTGCCAGCTCTGCGATGTGAGGAAAGAGATCACTGACCCAGCGCCCGCTTTGTCCGCGCTGCTGGAAGTTCCAAGGGGACTTCATCACCTTGCCGATGTTGTCGAACTGGGTTTTTTCCAGCTTGCCGATCGCTGTGCGGGGGTCCTTGCCATGATGCTTTTCGAGCATGGGCTTGTAGTCGAAGGAATCCACCTGCGAGACCCCGCCTTCCATGAAGAGGAAGATCACGTTGCGGGCCCTGCCTGGGAAGTGGGAGTCTGGAATCAGGGGGGAAGCGGCGCCGGCCTTGTCGAGGAGCCCGGCCATCGCGAGGGCACCAAAGCCCATCGAGGTGCGTTGCAGGACTTCGCGGCGGGAGAGGAGAGAGTCGTGCGGGGTCATTACTAGCGGAGGTAGATGAAGTCGTTCATGGAGAAGAGGCCGTGGCAGAGGTCGTGCCAGAGCTCGGCGGAGTTCGGATTGCCACCGTGGACTTCCAGCAGCCCCGGGAGGGTCTCCATCAGGATGGTGAGCTCGTGGTCCCCGGGCGGACGGGCGAAGGCCTCCTCGAACATGGATTTGAAGCGCTCGACCGGACTCGCCTGCGGCATCTGCTTCAGGATGCGCTGTGCCCAAACCTTTGATTGCTCGTAGATGAGCTTGTCGTTCATGAGAGCCAGTGACTGAGCCGGGACATTGGTGATGTCACGCCGCCCCTTGGTGCTGAAGGGCGTGGGGAAGTCGAAGGCGAGCATGAGCGTGGGCAGGAAGTTGCGGCGGACCGACGTGTAGCTGTCTCTTATACACATCTCCGAGCCCACGAGACCGTACTAGATC
>CAWWCX010000236.1:0-6561 GCA_963935445.1 uncultured Roseibacillus sp. | reverse complement strand
TCTCAGGGCGTGATGGTCCTCAAGAAGCTCATCCGCTACCTTGGATTCGCATTCGTCTGCATCCTCGCCCTCAATCAGATCGGTCTCAATCTCGGGGCCATCCTTGGAGCGGCCGGGGTTGCGGGAATCGCAATTGGCTTCGCGGCCCAGACCTCGCTCTCAAACATCATCAGCGGGTTCTTCCTTATCGGGGAACGCCCCTTCGAACTCGGTGACATCATTGAGGTCGATGGGACCAGCGGGACGGTCGACACCATCGGCCTTCTTTCCCTCACCCTCCGCACGTTCGATAATCGCTCCGTGCGGATCCCTAACGAAACCCTGGTCAAAACCAAGGTCGTCAACGTTACGCGGCACCCCATCCGGCGCTACAATCTCGATATCGGAGTCGCCTATGATGAAAACATCGGTCATGTCCTCGGCGTCCTTCGAGATATCGCGGAAAAAAACGTGCAGTGCCTTGATGAACCCGAGCCACTGATCATCTTTACCGGATTCGGGGATTCCTCCCTTAACTTCATGCTCGGTGCCTGGTGCCTGCAGGAAGACTACGGAACGCTGCGCAATAGTCTGCCACGGGAATTGAAAGAACGCTTCGATCTCGAGGAGATCGAGATCCCTTTTCCCCACATGACACTCGCGGCCGGCAAGGCCCTCGGCCCAATTCCCGTGAAAATGGTCTCCCAGGCCAGCACGCCGGAGCAGGCCTAGAACTCCTCACCCGCAAGGACGCGGCCTCTCTCCTGTCACTTGCCCCGCGGAAACACCCTCTTTTACTCCCACTCGATACTGGCGGGCGGCTTCGTGGAAACGTCATAAAGGACCCGGTTCACACCCGGCACCTCATTGAGGATCCGGTGGCTCGTCTCGCGCAGAATCAGATAGGGCAGCTCCACCCAGTCCGCGGTCATCGCATCCTCGCTAACCACCGCCCGGAGGCTGACCGCAAACTCGTAACTGCGCTCATCTCCCTTGACTCCGACCGTTCTCACCGGAACCAGTGCCGCATAAGCCTGCCACACCTTGTCATACCAGCCATGCTCCCTGAGTTTCGAAATGAATATCGCATCGCTTTCGCGAATAATCCGCAATCTGTCCTCGGTAATCTCACCGGGACAACGCACAGCCAGTCCCGGCCCGGGGAATGGATGCCGCTGTACGATATCATGATCAATGCCCAGCGACATTCCCAACTCCCGCACCTCGTCCTTGAACAACTCGGCCAACGGCTCGAGAACCTTTCCCTCGGCCTGCAATTCCAGGATCTTGTCCACACGGTTGTGATGGGTCTTGATCTTCGAAGCCTTCGTCTTCTCGTTTGAAGCACTCTCAATCACATCAGGATAGAGCGTCCCCTGCGCCAGCATTTCGGCATCACCGACCGAGTCCCAGAAGACCTTGATGAAGAGATTCCCGATGATCTCCCGTTTCTTTTCCGGGTCATCAACTCCTGCCAGTTCCCCCAGGAAGCGCTCCTTGGCCTCCACCGTCTCAATCTCCACCCCCATCCTCTGGAAGTTCCTCCGCACTTCCTCACCCTCCTCCTTCCGCAGAAGGCCATGATCCACGAATATGGCCCGCATCCTGATTCCTGCCTCCTTCAAGAGAACCGCCAGCACCGTGCTGTCCACTCCCCCGCTCACCCCGCACACCACCTGCTTATCCCCAACCCGGTCACGAATCTCTTCCAGTAACTGCCTCTTAAAGTCGTCGATCCGGAATTCCTGAAGGGAATCAGCGTAGCCCAGGAAATTGCGCAGAATGGACAACCCTTCATGGCTGTGCGTCACCTCGGGATGAAACTGTATTCCAAAACAGTTCTCCCCCCATTGCAGAGCCACCGGAGTCCCGTGCTGGTTGCGGGCCACCACGCTGCACCGGCCATCCAGGTCGTGGACGGTGTCCGAGTGACTCATCCACACCTGCGACTCAGGAGAAATTCCCGCGAACAGCCCTTCTTGCTTTTCCGGCTTCAATGCAGCTGGTCCGTATTCCCTCCGGTCGCTTGCCTCCACACTCCCCCCGAACTTGATATTCAGGAGCTGCATCCCATAACAAATGCCCAGGACCGGAACGCCATAACCCTGCAAGCACTCGAAATCCAGGTCAGGCGCGTCCGGCTCACTGGTGCTCTTGGGCCCTCCGGAGAGGATGATCGCACCGGGAGCACCCAGCCTCCCAAACTCTTCAAGGGCGTACAATTTTGCAAAGAAGCCCAGCTCCCGCACCCTCCTCACGATGAGTTGCGTGTATTGCGATCCGAAATCAACTACTGCGACGTGTCTGCCCTCTTGCATCCTAACTTGAAATCGGCTGGTAGTTCGTAGGTTCCTGCGTAATCACGATATCGTGGGTATGACTCTCCCGAAGCCCGCCCGGAGTGATCCGAACAAAGTCACTTTGAGTCCGTAGCGCCTCGAGGCAATCCGCTCCCACATAGCCCATCCCGGACCGCAAACCGCCCATCAACTGGAAAACGACATCCGCAAGGGGCCCCTTGTAAGGAACCCGACCCTCCACACCCTCTGCCACCAGCTTTCCGCTGGCGCCCTGCCCGTAGCGGTCACCGGACCCCTTCATCATCGCACCGAGGGAGCCCATTCCCCTGTAGGTCTTGAAGCGCCGTCCCTGAAAATGAACCGTCTGTCCCGGACTTTCCCGGGTTCCTGCCAGCAAGGAACCGAGCATCACGATGTCCGCTCCAGCCGCCAGCGCCTTGACGATATCGCCCGAGTAGCGAATGCCTCCATCAGCGATCACACACACTCCGTTCTCCCGGCACCAGGGAGCCACATTCTGGATGGCGGTGAACTGGGGCATTCCCACCCCTGCGATCACCCGCGTCGTGCAAATCGATCCGGGACCCACTCCCACCTTGACGGCCCGGGCTCCTGCCGAAACCAGGTCTCGGGCACCCTGCTCCGTGACGACATTACCAGCCACCACAGGCCGGTCGGAAAGAGCTGCCAATTCCTCTACCACTGTCAGGACGCGCGAAGTGTGCCCAGTCGCAGCATCAATAAAAAGAGCATCAGCTCCTGCCTCAATCACAGCCTCTGCACGCTCCTTCCATTCCGGACCCACCCCGATCGCGGCACCACACCGGAGTTGCCCATTGGGGTCCTTCGCCGCATCAACGAAAGTCACCTGCTTCTCGATGTCCCCTCCGGTAATCAAACCCACCAGACGCCCGCTCGAATCCACAAGGGGCAGCTTCTCGATCCGGTGCTCATAAAGAATCCGACGGGCATCCTCCGGAGTAGTGTCGGGATCGCCGGTTACAAGTTTCCCGCCACAGGTCATCACGTCCCCCACTGTTGCATCATCTTCAGCAAAGTGGCGAATGTCCCGCCCTGTCACCATTCCGACCAGCACATCTCCCTCGTCCACCACCGGAAAGCCCGAGAACCCCTCCTCCAGCATGATCTGCTTGAGGGCCGCGATAGTCGTATCCCTCGTGACCGTCATGGGACGCTGGATCACCGCGCTTTCCGAGCGCTTCACCCTCGAAACCATCGCCGCCTCCTGCTCCACCGAGCACGCCCGGTGAATCACGCTCAGCCCTCCTTCACGCGCGAGGGCAATGGCAAGATCTGATTCCGAAACGGTGTCCATGGCTGCCGACACCACCGGAATTTTTAGGGAAATGCTCTTGGTGAGAGCTGTATCCAACCGTGCTTCTGTCGGCAAAACCTCGCTTTTCCTGGGCACAAGAAGCACGTCGTCGAAAGACAGTCCCAGAGTCAAATCCGCCATGGGAGATTCAACAGACGCTGCCCACTATTGGCAAGCGCTATTCTACACCGGAGCTTCAATAAATTCTGTGTCCGTCCAAGCTGGCTAGCCCACTACCCGGACCGGAGCGGGCACCGTGACCACGTGCATGCCCGCCGATTGCGCAGACAGGATTCCAGCCGACGCATCTTCAAACGCAACACAGCGTTCGGGCTCCACCCCGATGCGCGATGCGGCTTCAAGGTAGATATCCGGAGCAGGTTTTCGGCGGATGACGTCATCGGAAGTGACCACCTCATCAATCAGGTCACTAAGCCCAACGGCCTGCAGGGTTCGTTCCGCACCAATACGGGAGGCTCCGGTTGCAACGGCAATGGGAGCCTTGCCGGCCTGAGCCTTGAGAAAATTGGCCACCTGTTCGTTGAGTGCGACACTTTCGAGATCCCCGAGATAGTATTCCCGTTTGGCAAAACGAACTGCGTCTGGATCAAGTTTCAACCCATGCTCTCCATTGAGGTCTGCCACAATGTCATGGGTGGGGCGACCACCCATCGCATAAAAGACATCCTCCCCTAGGATTCCCGGCGATCCAAACTGAGCCAGGGCCAAGCGCCAGGAATTGAAGTGGGCGGGCATGGAATCAACCAACGTCCCGTCCAGGTCAAAAATTAAGCCCCCAAACTCAAAATCAGGAAAATCGATAGTCTCAGCACCAAGCATGACGGGGCCGAGGTAGGCAGAATCGTTGGAAACACAAGCCCTATAGTTTGGAATGTCGGTAGCGCTGATTGCCCCAGATCCTGAACCGCTCCGAGAAGGGCGCAGGGTATCGACGCTTCCGATCACACTCCCGTCCAATCCACAGTGGGCTGATCCTGCCCTCCCCGTCTCAGAGAGAGCAGAGGCCCTGAAACCCTGCCCGCTCCGTTCTGGAAGGGCCGCAGCCCAAGCCACCCAGGAGAAGGATTACCGGGACAACCCCGCAAAACATGCACGTCAAGAGCGTCCCTTGCTGTCTCCCTGCCGTGACAAAACAGACCGCTCACGCGCTCCAACACCCAGACTCGCCTGAAAAATATTCGATCCGCATGGACGCGCAAAACCCTTCGAAGACGGGACTTTTGAATAACATGTGAATAAAATATATGTCAATGGCACAAATACTGCTTCAAAAAGCTAGCATCTCCGGAAAGTCGTGCCACGTTGCTCTTGTAGCATAAACCATGCCTGGCCCGTCCCTCCACCAGACGCTCTCCCAGAACCAAGCCTTGGCGCCGCAGATGCGCCAGAGCTTGGAGATTCTGCAGGCCAACACCTTGGAACTGCAGCAACTCCTTCAGCAGTCACTGGATATTAACCCAGTCCTCGAGCACGAGCTCACATCCGTTTCCCTGGACGAAATGGAACAGGAGCAGCCCGATTCCGAGGAACTCATGGATCAACCGGATGACGACCTCCGGGAGCTCGCAATCATGGAGCGGCGGACCAATGGCTCCAGTGCCGCCGAGGAGGAACGCAGAGAGCACCTCTACAATTCCATCGTCGCTCCGGAGACCCTCCAGCAACACCTGCTCCAACAGCTCAACCTCTCTGTTCCTGACGACAGTGTCCGAGAAGCTGCAATCGCCCTGATCGGCAATATGGACGAACGGGGATACTTCGATCTCTCACTCACTGAAATTGGCCAGCGTCTCGGCATTCCGGTCGATGACCTGGAAAAGGGTAAGAGCCTCTTGCAGGGATTCGACCCTCCCGGGATCGCAGTTGAGAACCTTCAGGAGTCCCTCCTCGTTCAGTTACACCGCTCCGGACGCCTCGACTCCCTCGAGTTTCGTATCGTAGAAAACCACCTCGAGGAACTGGCACGCAAGCACTACCCCCAGATAGCCCGCACCCTGCACGTGAGCGTGGAAGAAATTGCTGATGCTGCCGCACACATTGCGCAGCTTGATCCCTCCCCGGGGGCGTCCTTTGACCCTTCCAGCAACCCCTACATCATTCCCGACGTTTCCTTCGAGAAAAACGACGAGGGGGAATGGACCGCCGTTCTGACCAACGAGTATCTCCCCCGCCTCCGCCTGAGTGACACCTACAAGGATCTCGTTGCCACCAGCCCGGACCGCAAACTCCGCACTTATCTCCGCAACCAACTTCGAGAGGGCCGCACCCTGATTAAGGCCCTGGACCAGCGGCAGGCCACCATTCTCGCCATCTCCGAGGAGATCATCAGGCGGCAGACGGAGTTCCTCACGCACGGCTCACGCAACCTCAGGCCGCTTACGATGAACGAAATAGCAGAGGCCATCGAGGTGCATCCCACCACGGTCTCGCGGGCGGTGGCCGGAAAGTATGCCCGCACTCCCCACGGCGTCATGCAACTACGGCGTTTCTTCGCAACCGGCTACACGACCAGGGAAGGCAAGGCCGTTTCCAATGAAGGCGTGCGGGAAGCCATTCAGAACATCGTAGGCAGCGAAGACCGGCAGAAACCCCTCTCGGACGCCGCCATCCAGAAAAAACTGGCTGCCCAGGGGGTCAAGGTCGCCCGCCGGACCGTCGCCAAGTATCGCGAGCAACTCGGCATCCTTCCCTCCCACCTGCGGAAAAGCTTTTGACCACCGAGCCTCTGAAAAGCTGTTCCCACAACAACCGGGGCCGCTCCACGGACAGGCCTCTGCTGGACTTGGCGACCACATCCGGATGGCCAGAACCCGCTCCCATCGGGTCGCATTTGACATCCGGCCCGCCAGCGGCAAGAAATGAAGAGCCAGTCCTATGACCGAAGACGCTATCCGCAACGCCCTCTCTGCCGTCAAGTATCCCGGA
>CAWWCX010000235.1:0-6600 GCA_963935445.1 uncultured Roseibacillus sp. | reverse complement strand
GAAAAGTTATGAGCGCACCTCTACACGGCCTCCTTCTCGCCGGCGGCAAGAGCCGCCGAATGGGTTCCGACAAAGCCGATCTGGTCATAAATGGCCCACTTTCACTCCGTGACCGGGGACTGCAGCTGCTTGACGGTGTCACCGAGGCAACCTACCTCTCGGTCGCGCAGGACGACGAACGTTCATACAATTCATGCACGATTCGGGATCTGCGCCCGGACGCCGGACCTCTTGCCGGACTGGAGGCGGCTTTCCGGAACGCTCCTGAATCCGCCTGGCTCGTCACTGCGTGTGACCTTCCTTTTCTCACGCAGGAAGTCCTGCAGCAGCTGTGCGAGTCCCGCGATCCCGAATGCGAGGCAACCTGCTTCACCAGTCGCTTCGACAGCCAGCCTGAGCCCCTTTGCGCCATCTATGAACCGGGTGCCGCCGCCTCCCTGACACGCGCCCTGGACAGCGGTGTGGGTTGCGCCCGCAAGTTTCTCTTTTCTCTTGAGCGCCGGGAACTCGCCCTGATCGACCAGGCTGCTCTCGACAACTGCAACCGGCCCGAGGACCTCGAGGAGGCCCGCCGCGCCCTGGCCGGGGAGCGCGCCACCAAGACCATCATGGTCGAATACTGCGGAGTACTCCGCGAGGATGCGGGCAACGATGCCGAGAACGTAGAAACCGAGGCGGCCACCGCTGCCGGCCTCTGGGAAGAACTGCGCATGGCCCGCGCCCTCTCCCTCCAGCTCGAGGCCGTCCGCATCGCCGTCAACGACGAGTTTCAGCCCTGGTCATACTCACTCACGGACGGGGACAAGCTCACCCTCTTTCCTCCCTTCGCCGGTGGCTAGACTCCCCAGACCCTCCTCAACCTCCCATGTTCGAACTGACCTCCGACCCCCTTGCATTGGCAGACCACCGGGAAGCGGCAAGCAACCCCCATGCGGGAGCCGTTGCCGTATTTGAGGGCACGGTGCGAAACCATCACGAGGGCCGCGAGGTCCTCCGACTGGAGTATGAAGCTCACGCCCCGGTGGCTCAGAAGGAAGGCACAAGCATCGTGCAGGATGCGATAACCCGCTTCGGCCTCGATCATGCCTCGGCTGTGCACCGCACCGGTCCACTCGAGATTGGCGAGTCCGCAGTAATCGTCGCTGTCTCCTCTCCCCACCGTGCCGAAGCCTTCGAAGCCTGCCGGTTCATCATTGACGAGATCAAGCACCGCGTTCCGATCTGGAAGAAGGAATTCTATCCTGATGGCACCAGCGACTGGGTCGGCTGTGAAGGCTGCCGGAAGGGGCACCGTCACCAGCACTGACCTTGCAGTCCTCAGCCCATCGCCTAGACTGTCCCCGTGCCGCGCTTTCCCATCACAGCCCTTGCGCTCCTCGGATTTTCCGGGCCTCTCTCCGCCGCGGCGGTCCCGGACCTTGAGGTTCTTTTTCTGGATGCCCGGATGTGGGAGAAGCCCGTGGGCGAAGTTCTCCGCGACCGCAAACCCCTTGGATTCCACTGGCTCTCGACCGAGCGCAAGGACGCCCGCAGCACCCGTCGTGACCTGAAGCTCTGGGACCTTCCGGTTGGAGAAACCATTCTCCGCAGCCGCGAGAACAAGCTGCATTCCTTCGACATCTCCGTCTACAACAGGGGGGACAACGGGGAGCTGGAACAGGATCGCTTCACAGCCCTCACCGAGAAGTGGCACACCCTCCTTGTGGAAAAAACCGGCTTGGAAGGCGAGAAGATGAACCGCACCCAGAAAGGCAGCGTCATTTCCGCGGACCGCTGGGTCTGGAAGTGTCCCGGGGCTTTCCTGGTTCTCACCTCCAGCAAGTCAAAGGCACCTCGGGGCTACACTCCGGAGTTTCTCAAATTGAGCCTCGTCTCCGTAAAGTACGGCAAGGAAATCTACGAACAACGCTCCGGCCTGACCAAGGCCATGGCCCGGCGTCGCGACCTCGTGAAAAACCGAGCGACCGATCCCAATGGAGATGTCTTCATCCGGGGAGTCCCGATGGTTGACCAGGGCCGCAAGGGGTATTGTGCGGTAGCCAGTGCCGAGCGCGTGTTCCGCTACTACGGACTCCCTGTCGATCAACACGCAATGGCTCAGATTGCGGAAAGCAGCGCGCAGGGAGGCACCAACCCCGACACCATGATCGAGGCCCTCAAGAAGGTCGCCGGGCGGACCAAGACGCGCCTCCTCGTTCACTACGAACTTGAAGGGCGAAAAATCAAATCCGAGCTGAAGGCCTACAACCGCCTCGTCAAGAAGAACGAAAAAGGCAAGCCCTTCCCCGATGAAGCCTACATCCCCTACCAGTACTTCCTCTCCCGCTGCCACGCTCCCACCCTGCGCGAGATACGCGCCAGAGGCACCTCCTACGATCGCTTCCGCAAACAAATCCGGGACAATATCGATGCCGGAACCCCACTCCTCTGGGCTCTCCAGGTCGGAGTCTTTCCAGAAAAGGGAATCCCCCAGCAGGGCGGAGGCCACATGCGGCTTGTCATCGGATACAACCAGAAGACCGGGGAGATCATCTACACCGACTCCTGGGGACCGGGGCACGAGTTCAAACGCATGAGTTCGGCCAATGCCTACACCGCAACCATGCATCTGATCACTCTCAAGCCTTCACAGTAGGAGAGGCCCATGAGCAAAGAGCCTGATGCTGAATTCAGCAAGCGAGGATGTCTCGTTTCCGGGCTCTGGACCCTGCTCTCGCTTCCCTTCTGGCTGGGAGCGGTGACCCTGCTCGCCGTATGTACGACCACGGAAGCGAGGCTCTTTGCCGCGGCACTCATCTGCCTGTTGCCTGCTCCGCTTAATGTCCTCCACTGGCACAAGACCAGCCGTAGAGCCCTCACCATTCTTCTCCTGCTCACAGGAGGCACAGCCCTGATCCTCTGTGTGCAAAGGGCCCCGCGCCACACGGATAATGCGCAGGCGATGACCAGGGTGATTCACCGGGATGGCGCCAGCCCTTCCCGCTTTTCGCCCGTCAACCTGGTCCCCGAAATTGATCAGAACATCCTGCGCTCCTACCTCTCCGCAGTCTTTGATCCCAACCTGAGCTGGAGCCGGGCCGCCGATCTCCGCAATGAACTCAGGAATTTATCCTCCGAGAGAAAGAAGGATGCCGACCTCTCCTCCCTCCCCTCTGTTCTCGGTCCCACCTATCGTGAAGCTGTCGGATTCAAGCCAGCTCCCGGACCAATCTTCATCCATCTCCCCGGTGGAGCAGAGGGTGCCACCCTCCCCGCTATTGTCTTCCTCCATGACCGAATGGGAAACTCCCAGAGCTACTGGACCGTTTGGAAAAAATTCGCCGACACGCATCAATACGCCATCGTGGCCCCCAGTTTTGGAGCCGGCAACTGGTCCCGGGAAGGAGGCCTCGAGGCCATCGAGCAGGCCCGCCAATTCTGCATGGACCACCCCCGTATCGATGGCAACAAACTCATCCTCGCCGGCCTCTCCAAGGGGGGAGCCGGGGTCACCCGCGGAGGTCGCGCCACCCCGGCCAAATGGCAGGGCCTGCTCTTTATTTCGCCCGTCATCGAGAAGAGCATCATCGAGTCCGAGGACTTCAGGAATGGCTGGGGCGGCCGTAAGGCACTCATCATTACCGGGGAGCAGGACGAGCAGATCTCCCCCGAACACGTCCGCAAGGCCGTCTCAAGCATGGCCGAGATCAAGATGGAGGTAACTGCCCACTATCTCCCGGGCAGCCATCACTTTCTCTTCCTCTCTGAACAGGAGCGGGTCGGCAAAATGATCAGTGACTGGCTGGAGAGCCTCTGATCTCCGCGCCAGGGGCTCTCCGGACTGCTGACCATTGTGCCTCTTCCTCTGAAAAGAGATGACGAAACCTGTCCGCAGCGGCGGGCAGCGCAGCCTGCACACAGGCCGCCTTGGACCCGGAAAAACCCGCGCGCGAGCTGTTCACGCGAGGAAAAGCCTGCTTTGAGCTGGACCTCGGCAATGAGCTCGCGAAACCTCGGGCTCAATCCCGCTGACGGGAACCCGACGATTTCATGAAGTCCCATTCAATCTCAGCTGCTGTGTTCGCAACCGCCCTCGCGGCCACCGGCGCCCCCCACGATCCATCGGATGCGGTAGCAAATCTCGCACTCCACGAAGGGCTTGAAGCCACCCTGTTCGCAAGCGAGCCCATGATGTATTCTCCAAGCTCGATCGATGTCGACCATCGCGGTCGCATCTGGGTCTGCGAGGTCGTGAACTACCGCCGCAACAATGGAAAGCGTCCCGAAGGAGATCGTATTCTCATCCTGGAGGACACCAATGGTGACGGAGTTGCCGACAAGAGCACGGTCTTCCACCAGGGCCACGATGTGGACTCCGCCCATGGAATCTGCGTCCTCGGAAATCGTGTGATCATCTCCGCAGGCGATGATGTCTTTTCGCTCTACGACGACAACGGCGACGACAAGTCGGACCGCAAGGAAATGCACTTCACCAAGATCGGTGGACGCCAGCACGACCACGGCATCCACGCCTTTCACTTCGGCCCTGATGGCAAGCTTACCTTCAACTTCGGAAACTCCGGCCGACAACTTGCGGACAAGAATGGTAAGGTCATCACTGACCTCGCCGGGAACGAGATCAGGACCAACCGCCAGCCCTACCAGCAGGGCATGATCTTCCGGTGCGACCCCGACTGCACGAACGTCGAGTCGGTGGCATGGAATTTCCGGAACAACTGGGAGGAAGCAGTCGATTCCTACGGCCGGATCTGGCAGTCCGACAACGATGACGACGGCAATCGCGGCGTACGTATCAACTATGTCCTCCCCTTCGGCAACTACGGCTACCGGGATGAAATCACGGGTGGCGGCTGGCGCGATGCCCGCCCCAATATCGAGAAGGAAGTCCCCCTCCGCCACTGGCACCTGAACGACCCCGGAGTCGTCCCCAATCTCGTTCAAACTGGAGCTGGCTCTCCCACGGGCATCGTCGTCTACGAAGGAAAACTCCTGCCCGAGAAGTTCCACGGCCAGCCCATTCATTGTGACGCCGGGCCCAACATCGTCCGCGCCTACGTGAGCAATAAAAACGGGGCCGGATTCGATGCCGAGATCGTCAACATCGTGGACGGCACGGCCAACCGATGGTTCCGACCCTCCGACGTCTGCGTCGCCCCCGACGGCTCACTCGTCGTCGCCGATTGGTACGATCCGGGGGTAGGGGGTCATGGAATGAGAGACCTTGAGCGCGGACGCATCTTTGTGGTTGCCCCCAAGGGACACAGGTATTCGGCCCCCAAGCTGGACCTCTCCAAGCCCGCCTCCGCTCTTGCTGCACTCAACTCTCCAAACATGGCTACCCGCTACCTCGGCTATACGGCGCTGCAGGGCATGGCAGACAAGGCGGAAGTCAGGACCTCAATTCGCAAGCTTGCCGACAGCTCCTCCGACCCTCTGCTGCGGGCCCGGTCCTTCTGGTTTCTCGCCAGCAACACGGAAGACCCCTCTACACTGATCAAAACCTTCCTGGAGGATAAAAACCCCCTTCTGCGGGGCGCCGCCGTGCGGGCCTGCCGTATTCTGGATCGTAAGGGCAACTACGACAAGGCTCTCAGCGACCGCGCCCGGGACGCCGACCCCGCCGTGCGCGCTGAAGCGGCTATCGCCCTGCGCTTCATCGACCGCCCCACCGCCCATGCGGCATGGGCCGGAATCGCGGCAAGCTATCAGGGTGATGACCGCTGGTTCCTCGAGGCGCTCGGCATTGGGGCAGACCTGCACTGGACGCCTCGCTTCAAAGCCTACCTCTCCGCCACCGGCAACAAGCCCCACCCGGACATCGTTTGGCGCGCACGCTGCGGAGAAGCCCTCACCCATATGGGCCCACTCATTCTCTCCGCTTCCAAGGGGCCCGCCCGTGACCGTTACCTCCGTGCCCTCCACTTTCACGGAAAGTCTCCTGAACGGCAGCAGTTTGCCCTCGCCCTCTTCGAGAGCGGTAATCCGGATGTCTCTGCTCTCGCCCTCGAGGAACTCGACCTGGAAACCATCCGGGAATCCGGCGGGATCAGGAAACTTGAGGAGATGGCGCTCAAGGCCAGGGATTCCCCTGCCCTCGTCGAACTCGCCACCCGTTTCAACCTCCAAAGCGATGCCATTCTGGCCGCCCTGCTGGAGTTTATCGTCTCCAATCGCAACAACAGCGAGGGTGCCAACGCCGCCCGCCATCTCCTTGGCAACTCTGAAGTCCTGGAGCGCACCCTGAGCACGGGTGACATCGATTCCCGCAGGGCGCTTGCCACCGCCCTGGGTCGCTCCGGCGACAAACGGGCTCTCGACTACCTGCAGCAGACCCTCCAAAAGGCCCGGGATACCGTGGTGCGCCGCGCATGCGTGGAAGCGCTCGCGGTAACAAGGCAGGGGGAACAGCGCCTCCTCCAGCTCGCCAAGGGCAACACCCTTCCCGCCGATGTCAAGTTTGCCACCGGCGCTCTCCTGAGCCGTTCCAGCAATGCCGACACCCGCTCTCAGATCGCCCAGACCCTCAAACTTGCTCGCGCGCCCGGAAGCGGCGCGCGGGCGGCGCGCGCGCGGCGGGTGGGGGTGCAGGGCGCTCCCGCC
>CAWWCX010000234.1:0-6604 GCA_963935445.1 uncultured Roseibacillus sp. | reverse complement strand
GCGGCGTAGGGGAGTTGCGAGGTGACAAGGAGCCAGTCCTCGGGGAGGTCGTCCCGCACGATGATATTGTCGAGGTCCTCCCAGATTGGGGAAACCTCAACACGCTGGATGGTCATGTCCTCGGGGTTCACGAGAACAATTTCGGTGGGTCCTCGCATCCCTTTGCGGGGAAGGATGATGACATCCTCAAGGAGGCGGCCTTCAAGTTCGGCCTGCACGGGTTGGCCAATCCGGAGGGGTTGATGGCCGGATTTCAGGCCGTAGGGGTCTTCGACGCGGGTGATCACAAAAAGTTCGAGGGAAGAGGTGTTCAGTGCGCCCTCGGAGCGGACAACTTCACCCTTCCATGACCTGGAGGAGGACTTGTCCAGGGCATCAATGATGCGCGCGCGAATTGTGCGATCGGGAGCTGTCTCGGGGAGCTCGAAGAACCTGAGGGCGCTTGCCTTGAGGGGAAGTCGGATTTCTGCAAAATCCGTGGAGAAGATTTCTCCGAGGGAAGAGCCGGGACTGACTGACTGGCCGAGCCCGGCCTCTCGTTGCAGGACACAACCATCGTAGGGAGCAAGGATGCGGGAACGATTGGCGGCTCGCCGGGTTGCGGCGAGGTCAGCCTGTGCTGCGGTCAGATTTGCGTTGGCCTCCTTGAGTTGAGGTAGGCGCTTTACGAGCTCGCTCGGCTCCTCCGTATATCCCAGGTCCTTCCAATCGAGCAGGGCTTGTGCAGCCAGGGCTTCTTCCTGCGCCAGAACTGCTTCTGCCCGGGCGACCCGGGCTTCAGATGCAGCTACCGCCGCGTTGAAGTCCGTTGGGTCGAGTTCGACGAGGATATCATTGGTCTTGAAAAAGGCGCCATCCTCGAAGCGCTCGTCGATCCTCACGATGCGACCGGAGACGCGTGGGGTCAGGGCGGTTGAATTGTGTGCCCGGACCACTCCGTTGGAGCGGATAAGGACCTGAAAATTGGAGCGCTTGATCTTGATGGCCTTGACCCGGGGGGCGCTCATGCGCCCATACTTGCGTTGAACGGGTTCCTCCCTTTTGGAGGCGAGGCTCTCCTTGAGAAGCCAGCCCCCTCCGAGGAGGAGCACGGGAATGATGATGCGAATGACCGTTTTCACGAGCGTGCGGGGAGGTTAGCGGGGAATGGTCTCCTTTCCTAACGAAACTTCAGTGAATCGCGCCGAGTTTGTTCCAGCCATACGAGCTTCGCCGCAATTCTATTGCTCTCCGGAAGTGTCGTAGTCCCCCCCGAGAGAGAGGTGGAGGTCGAGGCGGTTTTGGAGGCGCTGGTTTCGCAGGCGGATCAGGGCACCGCGGGCATTGACGGCCCGGCGCTGGGATTCGAGTATCTCCAATACACTGGAGCCTTCGATGCCAAGTCCGAGGTCCCGTTCGGCAGCGGCCTGAGCCTTTCCCGCCTGGTCCACCTCGACGAGAAGAAAGCTCTCCTGCTCCCGCAGGGAGCGGTCGATCTGCAGCGCTGATTCCACCTCGCGAAAGGCCCGCAGCACGGTCTGAACGTAGTCATGAATGGCGGCCTTGTTGGCCTCAAGGGCCGCCCGGGCCCGGGCGCTGGGAGCTCCGCCCTCGTAGACCGCCTGGGCAAGGGAAGAGGCTACCGACCAGGTCAGGTAGGAGGGATCGAGGGCCCGGCGCAACTGGTCGGAGCTGGCTCCTGAGGAACTGGTCAACCGGAGGGACGGGAGGAGATCTTTCCGTGCCGCGTCCGCCCGGAGAGCGGAGGCTTCAAGGCGTGCGCGTGAGGCAACCAGATCGGGACGGCGGGCGAGCAGCTGGGATGGAAGCCCGGCGGGAACCTGGCGTTTGAGGGAGGGGAGTTCGGAGGTGGCCTTGAGCTCACCCGAGGGATAGCGGCCGAGGAGAAGTTGTAATGTTCTCGCAGCTTCATCCCTTTGAAGCGTACGGCTGCGCAGGTTGCGTTCGGCGCTGGCCACGTTGTTGCGGCCAAATTGCACGTCGACCGCCCGGAGGAGGGCTTCGCGGTGGCGGCGGCTTATCAAGGAGAGGCTCTTCTTGAAATCAGCAAGTGTCTGCTCAGCCAGTTCCACCTGCTGCTGCGCCTCCGTCAGGTTGATCCATGCCTTGGCGGTGTTGGCCGCAAGGGAGAGCTGGGCTGCCCGATAATCTGCCCGAGCGGCATCGTAGTCCACGCGCGTAGCATAATCGAGGTCGCGAAGGCGCCCCCAGACATCGATTTCCCAGCTTGCAGTAAAAGAAAGTCCGTAGGAGCGGCTGGAGACATCCGTGGCGGGGCCAAGGCCGGCGCGGGACCGGGATGCGGATCCTCCGGCTCCAACCCGGGGCAGGCGGTTCGCCCTGCTCGTGATGGTGCTCTCCCTGGTGGAGCGTAGCCGGTAGGCTGCCGCCCGCAGGTCATTGTTCTTGCTGATGGCTTCCTGGACGAGCGCCTTCATCCGGCGATCATTGAACTCGGAGAGCCAGCCTGTAGAAATCTTGCGGTGGGCTTGGCGAGAGGCCTCGTTCCACGCCTTGGGTACATCTACGGGAGTACGGGAAGCGGGCCGTTCCCAGTCTTTCTGGATTCCGCATCCCGTGAAGAGGAGGGAGCTGAAGGACAGGAGGAGACTGGGAAGGCGCACGGCAGGAGTCTCAGGGCTGGGGGGGCGCTTTTCAAGGCGTTCCGTGTGGTCGAGACGGTCTCCGCGGTCAGGGTGGGCTTCCCGGGCGAACGTGGGACGGGCCGGACGGGCAAACTGTGCAGGAAGCTCCCGTGTCTGCCAGGAGCTTGGATTATACTGGGGAGGAGAACATAAACGCGGGCCATGCGGCAGGGACCCCGGTTCTGCCTGTTTCCCCGATGCTTTCTTCAGGGGGGAGGGTTATTGCAAGGCGTCCCGTGCCTGAGCGGCTGCATAGTCCCGGTTGAGCTTTGCAATATTGTCAGCAGGAATGGATTTTGGGCAGACGGCCTCGCATTCATACTGGTTCGTGCAGTTTCCAAAGCCCTCAGCATCCATGGTCTCGACCATTTTAAGAACGCGGCGGTCTTTCTCAGGTTGTCCCTGGGGAAGGTGGTTGAGGTGAGAGGCCTTCGCGCTGACGAAAAGCATGGCACTGGCATTCTTACAGGCCGCTACACATGCTCCACATCCGATGCAGGTAGCCGCATCAAAAGCAGTATCGGCGTGGTCCTTGGATACCGGGGTGGCATTGGCATCCGGAGCCGAACCGGTGCGCACGGAAATGAAACCACCGGCCTGAATGACGCGGTCGAAGGCGCTGCGGTCGACCACGAGGTCCCGCAGGACAGGGAAAGCCTTTGCTCGAAAGGGTTCGATCCAGATCGTATCGCCGTCCCGGAAGTGGCGCATGTGAAGCTGGCAAGTAGTCGTTGCCCGCTCCGGTCCATGCGGGATGCCGTTGATTGTGAGGGAGCACATGCCACAGATTCCTTCCCGGCAGTCATGGTCAAAGTGGATCGGATCTCCACCCTCACTGATGATACGCTCATTGACGATGTCCAGCATCTCGAGAAATGATGCCTCGGAGGGGATCTCGTGTGCCTGATGCACTTCGATCCGGCCCTTGGCCTCTGCGCTTTCCTGTCGCCAGACTTTGAGAGTGAGGTTCATTTGTAACTTCTGATGCTCAGTTCCACGTCCTCGAACTCGAGGGGCTCTCTGGTGAGTTCCGGTTTTTTGCCCACTCCGTTGTAGCCCCAGGCGCTGACGTGGCAGAAGTTCTTGTCGTCCCGCCGGGCTTCCCCTGGTTGCGTGCGGCCGTCCCGGACCTCGGCATCTCCCTCCGTGAACTGGTGCTCGACCCGGAAATGCCCCCCGCAGGATTCCTCACGCTCGAGGGCGTCATGGCACAGGAGTTCGGCAAACTCCAGGAAATCGGCAACCCGGCCGGCCTTTTCCAGTTCCTGATTGAGCGCCTCCCCGGAACCGGGGACGCGGACGTTGCTCCAGAACTCCTCGCGGATCTCCGGAATGCGTTCGAGGGCCTCTTCCAGTCCTTCCCTCGAGCGGGCCATTCCGCATTTGTCCCAGACGAGGAGCCCGAGTTCACGATGGAAGCTGTTGACGCTGCGTTTCCCGTCGATCTGCAGCAGTGAGTTGACGCGTTGGTTCACATCCTCCTCGCAGCGCTTGAACTCGGCATCCGAGGTCGTGACCGACCCGGGCTCCTGGGTAGCGAGGTAATTGGCGATGGTCGAAGGGAGGACGAAATAGCCGTCGGCCAGCCCCTGCATGAGGGCGGATGCGCCGAGCCGGTTGGCTCCGTGGTCGGAAAAATTGGCCTCCCCCGCGACGTGGAGGCCGGGCAGATTCGACATGAGGTTGTAGTCCACCCAGAGGCCGCCCATTGTGTAATGCACGGCAGGAAAGATCTGCATCGGGGTCGAGTAGGGGTCCTCTCCCTTGATCTTGTCGTACATCTCGAAGAGATTGCCATAGCGGGCGGAGATGGCCTCGCGTCCGTCCCGGAGGATGGCATCGCGAAAGTCGAGGAAGACTCCAAGTCCGGTGGGGGCAACCCCCCGGCCCTCGTCGCAGACCTCCTTCGCCGAGCGCGAGGCTATGTCCCGGGGGGACAAATTGCCAAAGGACGGATACTTGCGTTCGAGGTAATAATCCCGGTCCGCGTCATCGATATCCCGGGCGAGCAGTTCGCCACGTCTGATCTTCTCGGCAAGCGATTTGCTCCGTGGGACCCAGATCCTTCCGTCGTTACGAAGCGACTCGGACATCAGCGTGAGCTTGGACTGGTATTCTCCGCTTACCGGAATGCAGGTGGGGTGAATCTGCGTGTAGCAGGGGTTTGCGAAGGCGGCGCCCCGCTTGTGGGCGCGGTAGGCCGCCATCACATTACAGCCCTTGGCGTTGGTGGAGAGGTAGAAGACATTGCCGTAGCCTCCGGTGGCGAGGACAACAGCGTCAGCGGCATGGGAGCTTATTTCGCCACTCACCATGTCGCGGACGACGATTCCCTTGGCATGCCCGTCGACAACCACGAGGTCGAGCATCTCGGTGCGGGCATGCATTTCCACTCCCCCCGTGGCGATTTCCTTCGCGAGGGCCTGATAGCAGCCGAGGAGGAGTTGCTGGCCGGTCTGGCCGCGGGCGTAGAAGGTGCGTTTGACCTGCGCTCCACCAAAGGAGCGGTTGTCCAGCAGTCCACCGTATTCCCGGGCAAAAGGAACACCCTGGGCGACACACTGGTCAATGATGTTGAGCGAGACCTCGGCAAGGCGATGAACATTCGCCTCACGGGAACGGAAATCTCCGCCCTTGATGGTGTCATAAAAAAGGCGGGAGACCGAATCGCCGTCGTTCTGGTAGTTCTTGGCGGCGTTAATGCCGCCCTGGGCCGCAATGGAGTGGGCTCTCCGGGGACTGTCCTGATAGCAGAAGCATTTTACGCGGTAGCCGAGTTCGGAGAGAGTGGCTGCCGCTGCCCCCCCCGCGAGGCCGCTGCCCACCACGATGATGGAAAACTTGCGCTTGTTGGCAGGATTGATGAGTCGTGAATCCATCATGTGCCGGGTCCACTTCTGCTCAAGGGGACCGGAAGGAACGGCACTGTCGAGTTTGGCGGGCATCGGGAGGGATGGAGGGGAGATAGTCGAAACTTACCGTGGATTCGCCGGTCGGCTAACAATCATTTCACTGGCCGTATCCGAAGACGAGAATGGAAATGGGGATGGAGCAGAAGCCGATCCAGATAAACACCGCATAGGCCCAGCCCAATTGCTTTATGAGGAGCTTGGTCCGGCCCGAGCGAAGACCGAGGGTCTGGAAGACGGAGGCGAAGCCGTGAGAGAGGTGGGAGCACAGGAGGGTGATGGCGAGGATGTAGAAGAACACGTTTCCGGGATGAGAAAACCCGTCGATGATCATCTGGTAAACGTTGTGAACCGCCCCATCGTGTCCGGGCAGGACAGTCTGGTATGCGCTGCCGTTGTAATCATTTCCCAGGCGAACCGTGAAATGGCTGATGTGATAGATGATGAACGCCAGGATGGTAAGGCCGCTCCAGATCATCATGCGGGATGACCGGCTTGCCTGAACGGTGCCGGGATAGGCGTAGGAGGGGCGGGCGGCCCTGTTACGGGCGGTCAGTTGCACGGTCAGCTGAACGTGGACGGCGAGGGCGACCAGCAAGCCCAGCCGTGCAACCCAGATGACCGTTCCGTGCCCCAGTTCATGAAGCCAGAGGGCGTATTCGTTGATTGCGTCCTTGCCCGCGAAAACGAGGAGATTGCCAATCAGGTGCCCCGGCAGGAACAGGAGGAGAGCCAGTCCCGTCAGGGCGACGAGGACCTTCTTCCCGATGGACGAGTGCCAGAAGGATCCAACCGTGCGGGCGAGGGCTTTCATACGTGCGCGCTTCCTACAAGCAATCGACGCGCCAACCTATGAAGGTCGTCCCGATTGGCAAGGGACAATCTTCAACGGGAGCCGATATTTCCAGTGCTACGAAGGAGGGGTCGCCCCTACTCATCGCCCTCTCCCTCGGCGGGTGCAGGCCGGGGAGGGATCGCAATCGGAGGTGTCACGGCGGCGCCTGGGGCTGTCTCTTATACACATCTGACGCTGCCGACGATATGCAGTGT
>CAWWCX010000233.1:0-6654 GCA_963935445.1 uncultured Roseibacillus sp. | reverse complement strand
GTGGTGACGGGACGCAGACAGAAGTTTGGCGGAGCACGGATCCAGTAACTTCCGCCCCGGTCGAACTCCTGCGGGTGAGGGGAACGCTGGATCCATAGCCACGTGCTCGGCGATTTTAGGAACGATCCCGGTGCGTTTCGCGACCCCGCGTGGCAGTGGGCTCTGCTCTGTGCTGGGCAAATTCTTTGATTTCATTTCCCCGATAATCGAGGTTGGATAGCAAAAATCATGCGTCCACCATGGTCTTTCCTGAGAGTTCCTCCCAAGGTGCTGGGATGTGTGCTGTTTGCGGCTATGGTCTCACCCTCTCTGAACGCCGGGGTGGAGCGAGTGGATGAGGACGCGCTTCGGGCAGATGCCAAGGCGACCTTCAAGAACAAGGTGGAGCCTTTTGTCAAAAAGTACTGCACGAGATGCCATGGTGGTGGCCGAGCCAAGGCGAACATCAGCTTCGAGGTAGCGCTGAAGGACCCGGGTCGTGGAGCTGCTTTCCAGCATTGGAAGAAGGCGGTCGCGAACGTGAAGTTGCACGACATGCCTCCGAAGGAGGATACGCGAAAGATTCCTACCGAGGAGGAAAGGCTTCAGTTCGCGGAGTGGATTGGGAAGCTGAAGTACCTGGCGCCGCGCGACCCGGGCCCCTTCGTGATTCGACGCCTGACTCCGGTCGAATACGGCAACACGTTGCGCGATCTCTACGGCGTGCATCCGTCTATCGCGGACAAATTGCCCGAGGAGGTTATCGGAGAAGGGTATCTCAACTCGATTTCGCCGTTG
This sequence comes from uncultured Roseibacillus sp., assembly GCA_963935445.1. Classification (GTDB taxonomy): domain Bacteria; phylum Verrucomicrobiota; class Verrucomicrobiia; order Verrucomicrobiales; family Akkermansiaceae; genus Roseibacillus_B. Next base: position 5,877 of record CAWWCX010000233.1, on the reverse strand, counting down.
CAATCGGAGTTGTTCCTCGAGCTGGCCAACAAAGTGGTCGAGCAAGTCGTGGCGCCGGAGGGCGAGGCGCCGACTGCGGTGCAGAAGCGACTTTTTGGGGCGGTGCCCGCTGAGGGGGTCGATCTTCGCAAGGCGGCACGGAAGGTTGCGCGCTCGCTGGCACGCGATGCCTATCGGCGTCCGCCCACCGAGGGGGAGCTGGATGTCCTCGTGGATATCTTTGACCTCGCTCGCGAGAACGATCTGAATTACACCGCATCCTTGGGCCTGATGCTCAAGGCGATCCTCGTCTCTCCCCAGTTTCTTTTTATTACGCCCACTGGAGAGGTCGAATCGGGGGAACAAATCGTCCGGGTGGACGACCACCGGTTGGCCTCGCGCCTGTCCTACCTGTTGTGGTCGGCGCCCCCGGATGCCGAGTTGGCGGCGTTGGCGGATGAGGGGGAGTTGTCCAAGCCCGGGACCTTGCGCGCGCAGGGGGAGCGGCTCCTGCGACATCCTCGATCGCGGGCACTCTTCGACAGCTTTGGCGCGCTGTGGCTGCGGGTAAACGACTTGGAGCGCAAGGTGTTCGATCCGAAACTGTTTCCCGAAATCACGCCCTCGTTGCGGCAGGCGATGATGGATGAGCCGCGCTTGTTTTTCGAAAGCATCGTGCGCGAGAACGAACGCGTCATCCGGCTGGTGGATAGCGACTACACGTTCCTGAACGAGACGCTCGCGAAGTTGTACGAGCTCAAGGCACCTGTTTCGGGATCCGAAATGCGCAGGGTCAACCTGGAGAACCCCAACCGGGGCGGCATCCTCGGAATGTCGGCGACCCTGGCAGCAACTTCGTTCCCCAACCGGACGAGCCCCGTAAATCGTGGCGTTTGGGTGCTCGAGCAAATCCTCGGTGAGCGCGTCCCGCCGCCCCCGGCAGACGTTCCCGAGCTCGACGAGCAGGAAGAGAAGGGCGTAGAGGGTCTGACCATGAGGCAGCGGACCGAACTCCATACCTCGGAGCCCGTGTGTGCCAACTGTCACAAGGTGCTCGATCCCATCGGCTTCGGCCTGGAGAACTTCGACGCTATCGGGCGCTGGCGGGACAAGAATGACGTCGGGGTCGCGATCGACTCGGCCGGGAAGTTGCCCGACGGAACAGCCTTTTCCACCCCGGCGGAATTGAAGCGCCTGCTGGCCGGGCGAGAGGCCGATTTGGCCCGTAACCTGACTGAGCGACTCATGGCGCACGCACTTGGGCGTCAGCTCGAGGGGTATGACGAGGTCGTTATCGATCAGTTGATGGCCCGGATTGCCGAGGACGATTACCGAGTGAGGACGATCATCACCGAAGTCATCGCCAGTTACCTGTTTACCCACCGTCGTGTCGAATAGTGAACAATTACCACCTCAAGCAGAGTAGAAACAACAGTAGTATGAATCGCCCATTTCCAGTTGGTCGCCGTAACTTCCTGAAGGGGGCAGGGGTCTCCCTGGCCCTGCCGTTTATGGATTCGCTGGCCTCGGTCGCTCCGAAAGGCAAGCCGCCGGTGCGCCTGGCCTTCATGTACATGCCACACGGGGTGATCATGAACCAGTTCTGGCCCAAAAGTCAGGAAGAGTTCCTCAACTCTCCGCCATCTATCATCCAGTCGCTCAAACCAATCATGGATCAGTGCCTCATGATGAAGGGGATCTCCGGCGTGCCGATCAATCCCTTCAACGGCGCCCCACACGCGCTGGAACTGTCCACGTGGCTCACGGGACGGCTGCCCGACGCCGATTCTCGCAACCGCATCAATATCTCCATCTCCGCCGACCAGGTTATGGCCAACTATGTCGGGGCCCAGACCTCGCTCCCCTCGCTCGAGTTGGCCACCATGCCCCAGACTTGGAAGGAGAATCAGGAAGGCCTGCATGAGGGATACTACAACTACTGCAGCTTCCGCTCGCCGACCCAACCCTTGCCGGCCGAGACCGATCCCCGTAATGTTTTGAATCGGCTCTTTGGGAAGCGGGGCCGGGAAGGCAAGGTAACGCCGGCAAACCCGCTGGACCGCCAGATGCTCGACCGAGTGCTCGGCGGTGCCCGCAACCTCCGTCGCACCTTGGCCAAAGGGGACCAGCGGAAGCTCGACGAGTACCTCGATAGCGTGCGGTCGGTGGAACGCCGTATTGCCGCCATTGAAACACGCCAGCAGGAGGCGGCTTTTGAAAAGAACGGGGTCAGTCCCTCCAAGCGGCACGCCACCGAATCGGCACCTATCGAGGTAAAGATTCCCGAAGGCGACAAGCGTAGTGAGTATATGGAGGTCATGTGCGACCTGACCGTCCTCGCCTTCCAGACGGACACCACGCGCGTCAGCACCTACGTCGGCTCCCGGCCAAACGGCGCCTCCTACCCTGAGCTGGGTTTCTCCAACCAGCACCATTCACAGACGCACTACGGCAGTGATCAGGAAAAGATCCGCAAGGTAGCGGCCATCAACAAATTCCATGTCGATCGCTTCGCCTACATGGTGAAAAAGATGCACTCCCTCAGGGAAGGCGACGGTACTTTGCTCGATAACTGCATCATGATGTGGGGCTCGGGCCTGGAAGATGGCAACAAGCACCGGCGCGAGAACCTTCCCTTCATCATCGCTGGTAAGGGCGGTGGATCGATCAATACCGGCCGCTTTCTGTCCGACATCAAAGGGAATCAGGGTGACCTCCTCACCACGTTGCTTTCCTGCGCCGGCATCCCACTGGATCGTCCGGTCGGGATCGCGACCAAGCAGATCCTCGAGATAAAAGCCTGAAGTATAGTCACCCCCATTCCAATGCAGGTAGCAGGGTGCGTTACTCGATGCGGAACCGGTAGAAGAAGGCTCCCTGGTCGGGGGGCAGCTCGATGCAGACCTTGCCATCGACCACCGAGAGTGAATCCCCGGTCACCGAGAAGGGCGCAAAGTTCGTGGCATCGCTGGAGGCGATGAAGGAGATCTTCACCTCCACGTTGCCGGCCTCGTTCAGCCCCATGGTGTAATCCGGCGAAAGGGCCCGGATCTGGTCTTCGGTGTAGCGGGCATCGCGCTCCGCTTCGACCGTGGCGAGCTCTTCCGTAGTAGGCCGCGCATCTCTTTCTGCCCTTGCTGCATCGCGTTCTGCTATGAGCGGGGCCAGGTAGGCCTCCTGTTCAGGGATTGGGGATAGCGTGAGTCCTTCCCAATCGTTGCCAAAACTTCCGAATGAGCTCAAAACCTCGACTGGCACCAAGGCCCTCGCGCCCCCCGGGACAACCAGAAATGGTTCGCGATTCGTGGTGGGGGCCGCGCCTCGAAATGTAACGTTCGTGAGGCGGGTGCAATTAAAGAACGCCCATGTATCGATGCTTGCTACGCTGGAGGGAATGGTGATGGCCGTCAGGCCGGTGCAGGTAAAGAAGGTGCCCACCCCTAGGCTGGTGACTCCATCCGGAATGGTGATTTCCGTCAGGTTAGTGCATTCAGCGAAGGCGTAATTTCCCAGTGTGCTGACGCTACCAGGAATGGTAATGTCGACGAGGCCTCTGCAACCATAAAAGGTATACAGCGGTAGTGTGAGGATGCCCTCAGGAAGGGTGACCTTCGTCAGGCCGGTGGATTCAAAGAAGGTGCCCACCCCTAGGCTGGTGACTCCATCCGGAATGGTGATTTCCGTCAGGGCATGGCAGTCACGGAAGGCGTAGTTTCTTATGCTGGTGACCGGCTTGCCCTGAATGGTATCAGGCACGACCAGTGCACCAGAGGTGTCCTCGTCACAATCGGCGACGCTGACTGAGCCGCCGCTCATGATGTAACTCAACATTGGGATGACCTGAAGACCCTGCCAGACAGCAGGGCTTCCACCAAAAGAGCCAAGCGCCTCCATTGTCACCAGGGCCTTCGTCGTTGTTCCGACCCGGTCGAAAGCGTCTTCGCCTACCGTGGGAGCGGGGCCATGAAAAGTAATCCCGTTCAGGGCGGTGCATTGGTCGAAGGCGACCTCCCCGATGCTGGTCACGCCATCAGGTATTGCGATACGGGTCAGGCTGCTGCAGTTGTAGAACGTGAAACCAGCGATGCTGGTAATTCCATCAGGAATAGTGATGGCCGCGAGGCTGCTGCAGCTTGCAAAGGCGCTGCTCCCGATGCCAATTACCGTTTCGGGGATGGTGATCGTGTGCATCTCGATGCAGCGGAAGAAACCGAAATTGCCGATGCTGGTGACGCCTTCAGGAATGGTGACAGCTGTGAGGCTGGTGCACTGGGCAAAAGCGTAATCGGCGATGCTGGTAACAGGGCTGCCTTCAATGGTGTCGGGGATAGTGAGCGCCCCGGAGGCTTCGGTGTTACAATCGGTAATGGCGACTTCGCCGCCAGTGGTGGTGTATGTCAGGTCGCTCAGGTCTGCGGCGTAGAGTGGCAGGACAAGAAAAGGGAAGAAGGCAAGGAATCCTGTAAGGTGCTTCATGTAAGCTCTACCTACCACATGGCATCCGGTAACAGAAGTAAACGATCCTGCATCTGATCCCTGTTGCATGCACCACTTATTGCGGAGCTGTTGGTCCTGAAGAGGGGGGTGCCTTAGGGGGCAGGGGACGCCAACCCAGCATGGGAACGCGGGTGCGGCGCGCGGTAGTTCACCGCCTACAGTGCCGGGGTGACGGTCCCCCTCGAGAAGGAGGCGAAGACCTGCTCCGTGTGTCATTCACAAGTGGCATTGACCACGAACGAAGGGTCCGTCAGCTTTAATGCCTGCCGTGCCCGGATGACCGCATGACCGTGACCCTCTCTCGCATCCTGCCTCTCGTTTGTGCGCCGCTCGCAATCGCGGTCGCCGCTCCGCTAGAGATTGACCCCAAGACCGGGCAGTATCGGGATCTCTCTTACGCAGCCCTTGCCGAAGAGGGCTTGTCAGCGGAAGAACGCACGCGCCTCTTCGGGGGGGAGACCTTACACTACGGCGAACTCACCGACGGGGAGAGATCCGCGGCACAAAGGGAGTTGGCGGTCTTGCTGGGGATGATTGACGAAGGGCTTGTAGGGCGTTGCCGTGCCGAAATTCACGGGTGGCTCATGGAGCAGGCCGGGGATCTTCCCGCCGCCTACGCGGGCCCAGAAATGCACAAGATCAAGACGGGAGCGGCCGTCTTCTTCAGGGCATACGAAATCTTCCGCCGCAAGGAGTACCTCGAAGCGGGGCTCGCCCGGGCCGACCTCATTCTCAAGGCGCAGTGGCCACGGGGTCACTGGCCGTGGCCAGGCAAGAGTGCTAACTTTGTCCGTATCCAGGACGGCTTCAACGACACGCCCTTCTGGATCATGCTCTACGCCCACAAGGTCAGCGGCGCCAAGAAATACCTCGAGTCGGCGCGGCGCTGCGCCGACGTGATGCTGGGCCTGCAGCGCCCGGGTGGCGGATGGGGAGACCAGTGGTCCTTCAATGGATCAGCATCAGGGAACACCGGAGTCTACCACGGGATCTCCTTCAACGACGGTCCAACGAACGCGCAGTTTCGCATGATGGTGGCAATGTATCACCTTACCCGGGACCGCAAGTATATCGCCAATCTTCACAAGCTCTGGCCTTGGATCCAGAAAGCGAATCTGGGCGAGAAGGAACCGGTGGTCGGATGGGCGGACCAGTACAACGATGATGCCTCCCCGGTGCGCGCCCGCCGCTATGAGATCGAGCTTCCCAGCAACTACGCGCTCACCCGCGCGGTGGGCCCCCTCCTGATCTGGCTTTACCTCATCACCGGCGAGGAGGCGCAGATGGAGCTCCTGCGCAAGGCCTACGACTGGCACGAGCAGATGCGGGCACGGGACCTCGAGCCAGAAAACTGGAAGCTTCTGGTGCAATTAAACGAGCATCAGGCCCGGGCCGGCCACA
>CAWWCX010000232.1:0-6660 GCA_963935445.1 uncultured Roseibacillus sp. | reverse complement strand
TAGTACGGTCTCGTGGGCTCGGAGATGTGTATAAGAGACAGCTGTTGAGGGAGGAAGAGCCGGGCCGGGGGGGAAAGGTGAAGAAAGCGAGGTCTCAAGAAAAACCCCCGGGGTGAGGCCCGGGGGTCCTGGGTCGCACCCATGGGTTGGCAGGATGGAACGCGTCCGGCGGGCCTAGTCGGTGACGAGGATGTCGTCAATAGTCAGTCCACTGAAGGCGTCTCCACTCGCGTCGCTGACGAAGTTCCATTCGATAATGATGTTTTCGCCGATCGCGGCGGCTGGTACGTCAATCCGGATGGTGGTGAAGTTGGAATCGAACGTCGTCATGTCGATCTCAATATCGTTCCCGACTTGGGTGAAGTCAGCGGCTCGCAGGAAGCGAACCACGGCGGGGTCCCCGAACCCGTCGGCATCGCGAAACGCCTCGAAGGTCAGTTCGGCGCTGGAGACACCGCTCATGTCGATGGCAGGGGAGCGCAGGGAGATGTCGGAATCGTTCCCGTAGTCGCCGAGGTTGGTAGACCAGGCATTGCTGGAGCCCTCCGCTCCTGCAATAGGTCCGGTTGTTCCGGATGGGGTGCCGAGCTCCCACTGGGTGTTTTCGGTGTCATCGTTGACCAGGGTGGTCCAGCCCGGGGCCCCGGATTCCAGATCGTCAGTAAAGAGGATGACGGGGGGGGCATCGAACTCCTCGACCACAAAGAGGCGGGTCGGGTCGGTTGGCATGGCGATGGTGAGGGTGTTCTCCGGGGGGGTTGCAGTCAGGTCCGCATTATCGTCGAAGACGGACCAATTGAGGGGTTGCTCGACGGAGGGATCAGCCTCACTTCGCAAGGTATAGAGTTTCCCGGGCTGGCTCTCCCATTTGAGTGTGAGAGTGTCGCCGGTTGCGTCCTGGGAAACCTCGGTCAGCCTGATGCGCCTCGGCCCGTCGCTGATTCCGAGGAGCCAGTCGACAGACTGCTTGAAGAGAGTCTTGGCGTCGTCGGTGAAGAAGTTGAAGGTAGCATCGGTAATGCCCAGCATGACACGGCGTCCGGCCGCGGGCTGTCCGGTGAGGAGTTCGTCCCCTTTTTCCACGACGGTAATCCAACCGCGGCTGGGGTCGGTGTCTTCATGGACCAGGCTTAAGGCTCCCGGGGCGATGGGGGCGGTGGCCCACCAGAACTCCGCCGCGCCGTTCGTCAACTGCACGTCTTCCCCGACCGGGAACCCGGAGGTGATAGGATGCTCGATTCCGATGGTTGCGGTGTGCTCGGTATTCTCCTTTGGGCGCCCCTCGCTGATTGCGAATTCTCCTCCGGTACTTCGGAGGAGGGCTTCCTCCCAGTTGAGGGTTGCAACGGGGGAATCCTGGAATTTCCCACGGGCATCGCCGGAACCAAAGGTGGAGGAGAGGATGAGGGCGCTGTAGGCCAGTTCGTCGCCGGTCTGGGCCACACTGGCCTGCATGTAGGTGACATTCTGCGGGCCGTAGGTTTCCTCGAGGAAGGTCATGACGGCTGCGTCGGCTCCCTGGGTGGGGCCGGGTTGCCCCCCCACAAACAGGATGCTCGTTCCGCTGGGCTGGGGAAAGTCATTGGGGTCGGAGGGATTGGTATCCTGTGCGATCTCGGTGTCGTCATTGAAGCCGTCTCCATCCGTGTCCTCCTTGGTAGGGTCGGTCGCGAATCCGTTGGTTCCCGCGACCTCATCGCCGTCATTGATGCCATCATTATCACTGTCGTCATTGTTGGGATTGGTACCGGTGTCGTTGGCGTCGACGAAGGTCCCATTGGCGGTTTCCACTCCGTCGAGGAGACCGTCGCCGTCTGAATCGGCAGCGGTCGGGTTCGTGGCATTGGCCTGCTCTTCCGCATTGCTGGCGCCGTCGTTGTCAAAATCGTCGCCGGGCAGGACGTCCTCGATCGTGTTGATCGCGTCGTCGGGATCGGCGTCGATGATGGATTGCTCGAAGTTGTCAGCGAGATCGTCTCCATCGGCGTCACCGAGGGCCGCAAGTTCAAAGCCGTTGATGCCCCAGATCTGGTTGTGGACGGCGTTTCCGAGGACGCCGGAGAGCGGGGTGAAGCGCAGGACGACGCTGTCTGCACCGGTGGCCTCGATCTGGAAGGTGGCGGTAGAGGTGAGAGTGGCGGCAGCTGGTCCCACCTGTGTCCCGCCTGCCCCGTTGGTGGCGGAGTCCGGGTTTCCCCCGGGGGTGCTGTCGGACATGTAGAAGTCGGAGCCGAGGTCGGCAAAACTGGCGCCCCCGTCGGTGGAGAGCTCAATCTGGAAGTTGCCGTGGACGTGTTCGGTGTCGTGGTGGAAGGAGGTCCATCCGTAGGTGCCGGCAGGAATATTCCCCAGAGTCAGGGTCATGTGTGTGGGTGTACCGTTGGTTCCGTCCCAGTTGCCGTTGCCCCCATTACCGGTGCGGGTGTCGATACCGAGAAAGTCGGTGATAAGCTGGAGGTCAGAATTGCCGTCGTTCCAGTTGGCATCATTGCCGGCGCCCCGGTCGATCATCTGCTGGACGCGATTGTCGACGGTGTTTGGCCAGGCCGGGGTGATGCTGATGCTGGTTCCGAAGGCGGGAAAGCTCCTCGTGATGAAGTCAGCGATGACCTCGTGACCAGCATTGTAGGCCTGGTAGCCGGTCTGGACGTTGGGGCCGGCGTCCTGGTTGGTCGAACTGAAGTCGACGAGGAGGTTCTGCGCGGGCAGGCTTCCGGCGGCGAGGGCAAGTGCGGTCGAGGCAAGGAGGGATACTTGGGTTTTCATGGGTAGGAGGAGGATGCTCCGGGATCGGGTCTGTTTGATCGGCCCGGGAGGGAGCTATCAATGCGTGTCAGGGGGTGGAGGGTGAAGCGCTCTTGCGGGTGGAGCAAGAGGAAGGAACAGGAAGTTGTTCGGGATCCTGTGAAGGTCTGGTTCGGCCAGTTTTTTCCAGAAGATGGGCACGAGGCAGGAAGGCCCGATCCGCAGGGAGTCTCCCCCGGACGGAAGGCGCGGCCCGAAGCGCCGATTTCTGCCAAGCCCGTCTCTGGGGGAACGCTAGGTTGCAACTACCTCATTTTGGGTCTTTTCGAGGGTTCGCGCCGCGGGTTCTGGTCCGGGGCCTTCTGTCCTTTCTTGACAAAAAGTGCGTTTCTGTGGGCATAATGTGTCCGCAAACGCCCGCTCTGCCGGTGAAATCCAATCCTGTGCGAACCCATCCCCCCTTCTCCTTGCAACAGTGAGCATCAGCCGGACCGAGTACAAATTCCTGATCAACGCGAAGCAGTATCATCAATGGAAAGATGAGATTTCGCAGCGGCTGGCAGTGGATCAGAATCCGGGGAACTCCGGGGACTATCCCATTCTCTCTCAATACTACGATACCGCGGAGCGTGACTGCTACTGGGAGAAGCAGCGTCGCTTCAAGAGCCGCCGCAAGATTCGCTTGCGCATCTACGGCTCCGAAACGGCAAAGATTCCTCCGGCGGGATTCCTTGAGGTGAAGCACAAGTTACAGGGGGTTGGAGTGAAGAGGCGCCTGCCCATGCCGATTGATGCCGCCCAGGAATTTGGTCTGGGCAATGATGATGTTTTACGCGGGATGTACAGCGAGGTGGGTCGCGCGGGCCGGATTGTGATCGATGAGGTTCTCGGAATGCTTTCAGCCGGGCACCAACCTTCCATGCAGATCCGCTACGACCGGAATGCCTTCAGCTCTCCTGATGGCAAGTTGCGGATCACATTTGATAATCTCCTTCGCTGCCGCCCCGAATTTCCCAAGCTGCTTCCTGATGACCAGAACTTCAGCAGGTTCATTATTCCGGAAGGGGAATCGATCATGGAGATCAAGTCCATCGGCCCGGTTCCCTACTGGTTGCGTCAGCGGGCCGGGGAAACCGGATTGAGTCGCCGGAGCTTCAGCAAATACTGCACGTCCCTCGAAAAACATGATCCCGTCCTTGTGGGCCAGCTTGGAAAAGCGCGGTTGCGGCAAGGGGCGGCAATGTGACTCGTCAGCATAACCGAGACATCCCTCCTCACCAAATTCATGAACTCCCTTGCCATCATCGATAGCATCCGGCCTACCATCGAGCTCATCCTGGAAAATCTCGGGTGGGGCAATCCAACGCCCAAGGTCCCCGAGGTGTTCTTCGCCCTGGGACTGAGCTTCGGTCTCAACCTGATCATCGGCACCCTCTACAAGGCCACTTACCGGGGAACGCGGTATTCGCAGGACTATGTCCACACCCTCGTGATCGTGGGGACAGTGACCACCATCCTGATTCTTGTGGTAGGCACTCACCCCCAGGCGCAGGCGATTGGCTTCGGCATGTTCGCCGCCTTTGCCATGATTCGCTTCCGGCGGAACCTTGGCCAGGCCCGGGACCTTGCGTTTATTCTTTTCTCGATGATGACGGGAATGGTGGTGGGCGCGCGTCTCTACCCCACCGCCGTGGCCACCACGATCGTCATGGTGGCGGCAATCTATATTCTCTCGAAGAAGGAGGCATTTGCCCCGAAACGGGCTTCGCACCAGCTCAGAATCCGTGTGAATAACGACATTCAGTATGATCAGGCGTTTGCCCCGATTTTCGAGGAATTCGCTGATGCCACGGAACTTATCAGCGTGGAATCCATCCAGGCAGGGATGATGACTGAGCTGAGGTGGGGAATTCTCTTGAAATCGGGGGCGAAAATATCAGATTTTATGGAGAAGCTACAGGTGGCGTCCGGTAACAACCGTGTGATCCTGACCTCGCGAGAGAGAAGCTTCGATAACTAAAAACCCATGGACCTGAGGTGCAAACGCAAACCTGCGGGGGGCTTTACCCTGCTGGAATTGCTTGTAGCCGTCGCGATCGTGATCGTGCTGGCTGGGATTACCTTTCAGGTCACCACCAGCATGGTTGAGAACGCGAACCTGACTCGCGCTACCCAGAAGATCAAGGACCTGGGTCAGGCCTTCGTGGATTATACGAGCGACCATGGTGGTCGGCTGCCTCTTGAGAACGCCGACGTCCCGAACATTTCGGCGGACTCCGAAGATTGGACGGTGGCGGCGAGTGAAGAAGCCGAGGAAGCGTGGTATAACGTTCTGCCTGAGCGCATGGGCTTTCCATCGGTAGCCGAGCTCGGGGTAGACAATGCCCCCTCTGGATTCTACGACCCCGCCTATCCCATCTTCCTCCAAGGGGCCCCTTATCACAGTGGTGATAAGAAGCTGGAGCGCCCCTACTTCAGCGTGGGCATGAACAGCCGATTGCAGCGGCGCAGGTCGGACGGCTACAAGGACCCTGGTACGCTGGCCTCCATCCAGCAACCGGTCAACACCGTGATTTTCCTTGAGCGAGGTCTTCCCAAGGACAGACAGCACTCCAAGGCGCAGCGGAAGTTCAATGGCTCCCCCAAGGCCAACCCGCGTGCGTTTGCTACCCGCCACAACCAGAAGGGAGTGCTCCTCTTTGTGGATGGTCACACCGAGGTGCGCAAAGTGACGGAACTGATCAAGCCCTCGGGCGAAATCATTGTTCCCGAAGATCAGGAGCCGGGAACGTCCATCATCTGGACCCGCGATCCTGATGACGACCCCAATGCCTCACCCGAGGAATAGCCAACCGGGATTCTGAGGCGAAAACGGCGGAAACGGCGGACTCAGGGCACCACCCCGCGGCATGGGTGAAGGAAAGGTGCTTTCCACGGCCCGGGAACGACGGGGATTGTCCGGATTGGCCTGCCAAGGATGAAGCGATTTGCCCGAAATTGCCAAAATACGTATTTTAGAGCGGTATTTCTAGCCCGGAGGGGTAATCTAGCCGGGAAATTATCTTTTCGATCGATTCGAATGGACCCATAAGGGTCTTCCAACCTGATCCGGTATGAGTCTTCACGCCCAACTTAGCCCTGAAGCAGAAGCACGCCTGGAAGCGCAGCGCCGCAATTCCGTCATCACCAGTGTGGTGATTGCCCTTCTGGTGATTGCCCTCGTGGTACTCGTTCTGCTCTTCATCCTTCTCCCGAGCCTGATGGTGAAATCGCCGACCATCGTGACCTACCAGGCGGGTGCGCCTGAAGAGGACACGATGGATCAGAAGGAGGTGAATCCGCAGATTCAGCGCAAGCCTTCCGCACCTTCCTCGTCGATGGCCAAGGTGATCGCCTCCACCACGCCTTCTCCGACCGCAGTGCCCGTTCCGGAGACGGAAGCGGAGCCCAACCTCGATTTCGGAAGTGGTGATGACTTTGGTCAGGGCTGGGGCAGCGGCGGTGACGGCGGCGGAGGTGGCTTCGGTAATATCCCGGCGGTCATGCGCAAGCGTTGTTCCCCGGAAGACCGCATGCAGCGCCTCAAGGAGAACGGTGGGACGGAGCAGTGTGAGACCGCGGTGGTGGCAGCACTGGACTGGTTGCAGACGACCCAGGCCGGCGACGGTTCGTGGGGCGGTGGTTACAAGGTTGCCTACACGGGCCTGGCCCTCCTGGCCTACCTGGGACACTGCGAGACTCCCCTCTCCGAGAAGTATGGAGAGACCGTGACGAACGCGATTACCTTCCTCGTCAACCAGAGTGCGAAGAACAAGGGACGGCTTGGAAGTGACCTGCAGTCCAACCAGTGGGTCTATGAGCACGCCATTGCGACCTACGCAATCGCGGAAGCGTATACGTTCTGCAGCCAGCTCG
>CAWWCX010000231.1:0-6747 GCA_963935445.1 uncultured Roseibacillus sp. | reverse complement strand
GAGATCTACACACTGCATATCGTCGGCAGCGTGAGATTTGTATAAGAGACAGGGCCAGTTCGCCCAACCCTTTCATCAGGCTCGAGCCCCCGGTCAGAAACACGCCCGTGCCCACCCGCTCCAAGCCACCCTTGGGCAGACGGCTTTTTACAAGTTCAAGGGTTTCCTGCAGCCGCATGCGAATCACATCATTCAGAATCTGGCGCTTGATCTCGACCTCCGGGAAGCCGGCCTCGTCAGGAATCCTGACTATTCCTTCCGATTTAGCCGGATCGCCTGAAGCGTCTCCCTCCGTCTTTTTAACCTGCTCGGCCTTGGAAAGAGGAATGTGAGTAACAAGGTGAATATCGTTGGTGACATGGTCCCCACCCACCGGAATGCATCCTGAGGCCAGGATCGCCCCATCCACGTAGAGCACGTAGTCCGTAGTTCCCCCTCCGATATCCAGCACAAGGGCACCCGCCTCCTTGCGCTTGCGTGTCAACGCAATCTGGGCCGAGGCAATGGGGGCAAACACCACATCATCCACATCGAGCGGAATTTCCCGCACGCACTTGATACTGTTCTGGATACGTGTGCGCACTCCGTGCACGATGTGGAACTCGGCGTCGAGGGTCTTGCCCAGCAAGCCCACCGGCATCGTGGCGTGAGGCTGCCCATCCACGATGTAATTCCGAATAAGGCTGTGCAGGTAGACATGCTCGCTCGGAATGGCGATATCACTTGCAATCTCCTTGACCTCCTCGATGTGTTCGGACCGGATTTCCGGGTCCCCCTCGGGCACGCGATAGGTCCCGCGATTGTTCACCCCCTCGATATGAGGCCCCGTCACCGCGAGAAACACGCTGTTGATATCTACATCGCTGATATCTTCAGCCTCCAGAAGGGCTGCCTTCACACAGGCTCTTACCTGAGGATAATCCACGATTTCGCCCTTTCGAACACCTGCCGAGCGGGTCTCTCCCAGTCCGAGGATCTTCACCGAGCCGTCTGGCTTCACCTCCGCCACCACCATGACAGTCTTGGTGGTTCCAATTTCGAGACCAACGTGGATGCGCGATTTAGACATTTTCGTTCCTTACAAGTCGTAGCCCCGGGTGCCTGTCATGAACATCTCTTTTTACGGTCTGAGGAGGGCGTGAATATCACGCTGCAGGCGGCTCCGGCCGTATTCACGGCGTGAACCCGGCTCTCCTGCGATCACCGGAATATTACGCTTGGGAATCAGGTTCACCATGGCGATCGGCTCTGCCTGCTTGGCACTCTCCCGCACAAGGGCGATCAGGTTCTCGAGTTGTTCTTCGTGATCATACATTCCAAAGGTAACCAGCACTCCCCGGGTCGTCGCCGCCTCCAGCGAGTAATCGTTGCGCACGGCCACAACCGGTAGGGACCAACCCGCACCCCGGAGCCTCTCCCGGGCATGCCGGATAAGTTCCAACGCACGCCGCGATTCATGATGTCGAATTTCTTTTCCTATCGTGATGTCCCCTTCCTCAACATCACTCACAAGCAGCACCGGCAGGGGACGAGCCTTCTCCTCCACCCAGAAGTCACATGGGTAGCACACCCCTGTGCTGTCGAGCAGGATCCCCACGGCCGGATTTCTTCCCACGATTCCCAGTGGACGGCACTCGAGCCATGCGATCGGCTCCCGTTCAACCACCTTGACCCGCAGCGTGCCCGGCAGGCGACGACTCAAGTCCACCGACTCGATTCCCGGGCGCTCAAGCAGTCTCTCCCTGAGATCACGCAGTCTGAGGGCGAAAATGCTCGACTCCAGGTCAAGTCCACACAAGCGAACAAAGTCCTCGGCGGTCATCTCCCCATTGCTTTCCAAGTCGACATGCCGGAGTTGAAACTCCTCATTCTCGATAAAAAATTCCCGGATTCCTGTCCGCACCGCCCAAGCCGCGCCGCCCAGCAGGGCTACGGCGAACATCACCTTGAGAGACCGCTTCAGGTAACGCAGGAAACTCCAGCACACGATCCGCGGAGAACTGACATTCAAGTGCAGTCGGCGTTCGGGACTGGGAGGCTTGAATCGGGAGGTCCTACGACGGGGCATCGGGTCTACGAAGGGCTAACGAAAGCTCCCCGATTCGACGGCACAAAGCTCCAAAGCCATAACCTGGCTTCGCCGCCGCAGCCCCCTTCGGGAGGAGGCTACTGGCCGTCATTCCGGGAATTGTATTTGCTTCCAAAATATAAGGATGACTTAAGGAATCTAGCAGGACATCCACCCGGGAGTAAACCTCAATTCCCAACGCCTGATGGGCCGCCAGCGCAAGGGATTGCACATTTTTTGTGGTGTTTGCGTCTAAATCGGCCGGGCAGAAATAATCCGTCCCACCACCACCGCTCATCCACGGATACTTGTTGCTCATGTCATAGAAACCCTCCCGTGGCACAATGTGGACGATAGGAAACACCTCCTCGCCCACGATTCCTACCGTCAGCTCCATTCCCTCGACAAATTCCTCGACCAGTACCTCATCCCCATAACGTCCTGCGTCCTCAATCGCAGCGCGCGCCTCTTCCTCGGTATGCACGATATGAACACCCACACTAGAGCCTTCCCGGGGTGGCTTCACGACATAAGGCAACCCTAGCCCGGGAAGCACCAGCCCACTTGATAGATCCACGATTTCTGAAGCAGGTGTGGGCACCCCGGCATCCATGAAACGCCTTTTGCTTGCCACCTTGTCAAAGGCCAGCTCACTACTTGCCCGGCCCGCACCGGTGTATGGAATGCCCAGGTTTTCCAGATAGCCCTGAAGCCTCCCGTCCTCGCCAAAGGTGCCGTGAATCACATTGTAGGCGAGCCCTGTTCCCTCCGGAAGCCTTGGCGTGGTGTCGACCACGTCCACTCCAACCGCGGTGAGGCCCTCCTCCTGGAGAGCCTCCAGAACGGCGCCCCCGGAACTGAGCGAGACTTCCCGCTCCGATCCTGGTCCCCCCATCAACACAGCAATCAAGACCGACTCATCCATAGCGTGGCCCGATCATAGAGGACCCCACCGACAAGGTCGAGTATTGCCAGAATTCGAACGTTCAGCCCCTCTGCAGCAGGCGCGAGAGACGGAACGCTCAGAAGCTCACCTCGTTCTCTCCCAGAATCTGTACCTCGGTCTCCAAATCGATCCCCCGCTGACTCCGGGCCACGGCCCTGATGTGCTCAATCAACTTGAGCACATCGCCGGCTTCCGCCTTCCCGCGATTCACGATGAAGTTGCCATGCTCGGCCGATACTTCGGCCTTACCCACACCGCTGCCTTTCAGGCCGAGTTCGTCGATAAGCTTTCCTGCACCAATTCCCGGGGGGTTCTTGAAGATACAACCTGCGCTGGCAGCCACCGGCTGGGTGCTGCGGCGGTGCTCATGAGACTCCTGCATTTGAGCCCGAATCTGCCCCTCGTCCGCCGGCTCTCCCCGAAAAACCGCTTGCAGGGCATAATTGCTGCCCAGTTCAGGGACATTGCGGTAGAAGGACTCAATCTCCTCCCGCGTCCGTGTGCGCACCTCACCGTCCTCGTCCAGGAAGGTCACACTCACAACCTGATCAAAGGTTTCCGTCCCCATCGCACCCGCATTCATCCGAAGTCCACCGCCTACGTTTCCAGGAATGCCCTCCATCCAGGCAAACCCACCAAGTCCGGCCACCTCCGCCACACTGGCCAACTTCTTGAAGCGTGCACCCACTCCAGCCGTAACCAGCTCCCCCTTTACCGAAACCTCTCCAAATTCTCCCTTTGACGGCTGAATAACGGCGCCCCGGATTCCTCCATCGCAAACCAAGAGATTGGACCCCCGCCCCACTACCCGGACGGGAATTCCCCGCTCCTTGAAGAAATCGACCGCACGGGCAAACGCCGAGAAGGTCCGGGGTTCAATCCAATACTGGGCCGGCCCACCCACGAGAATCGTGGTATGCCGGCGCATCGGCTCATAAAGGCGCGCTTCCAGCTCACCATCGCGAAACTCACTCCGCAGGGCGTCCAGCAGTGCAAGGTCAGCTGCTATCCTTTTGCCTGCCTCATGCACGTTCCCGGCCCCGAGAGTCAGAACGAGGTCCCCGGCCTGCAACACATTTCCGACCGCATGGTGAGCGGTCGCAAGGTCGGGATGAGAAACGCACCGGCACTCACCATGCCGTGCCACTGCCTCCACGATGGTTCGTCCACTCACCCCCTCGATCGCCTCCTCACTGGCCGGGTAGACATCGGTCACGAAGACCAGATCCGCACCTTTCAGTGCTTCTCCGAAATCTTCCGCCAGCCGTTGTGTCCGGGAATAGCGGTGCGGCTGAAAGAGAACCACGAGGCGCCCCGGGTTCAGGGAACGCGCGGTCTGCAAAGTGGCCGCGATCTCGGTGGGGTGATGCCCGTAATCGTCAATGATCCGGAAGCGTGATGAGAGGTAAATGGACTCGAAGCGGCGCTTCGCGCCCGCAAAGGAGGCCAGGGAGCGAGCAACCAGGTCGAAATCCACTTCCAGGTCGTCTGCCAGCGCTATTGCGGCCAGGGAATTGAGCACATTGTGCCGTCCGGGAATTCCGAGCTCCACCCGCCCGAGTTCCTCCCCGCGACGCATGACAGTGAAGGAAGACACCGCGCGCCCTTCCTTTACGCTTGTGGCCGTATAATCCGCATTCTCCCAGCCATAGGAGATTGCTCCCGCCCAGTCCTCGCACAATTTCGCGGCCGTCTCTTCCTCCGCACAGTAGATCACTCGCTGAGAGGTCTGCTGCAACAGCTTGCGAAAGACCTCCACGATTTCATCCAGCCCCTCATAAAAATCGAGGTGCTCGGCTTCAATATTGAGGACAATGGTGTGAGAGGGCCGGTAGAGAGCCAGCGTTCCGTCGCTCTCGTCCCCCTCTGCCACCAGATAGTCACTTTCCTCATTCCAGTGCGCGTTGGCACCGAGGACCGGGATCTCCGCCCCCACATAGTGCGAAACGGCCCGCCCCCCTTTCCTGAGCACGTGCGCACACATTGCCGAGGTTGTCGTCTTGCCATGGGTCCCGGACACCACCACTCCTCTGCGGGTGTGCAGAATCGCCGCGAGACACTCCGCCCGCCGAAGGAGAATGAGCCCGCGCTTCTCCGCAGCAACCCTGGCTACATTGTCCTCCTTGATCGCCGAGGAATAAACCACGACCTCCGCATCGGATACGGCTTCCGCCGAATGAGGCGACGAGAACACAAGCCCGATTCCCTGTAGCCGCTCTGTCTCCCCACTGGTCACACGGTCCGACCCGCTTACCGCATGACCCATCTCCAGAAGCAGCGCGGCCAATCCGCTCATGCCGGAGCCTGCCACTCCCAGCAGATGAATGCGCATCGGACGGGAACGGTCAAGGAGGCGCTCGCTGATTTCGTCAATCATGTGAATGCCCCGGAATCCTGCTTGGGTTTCCCGCGGGCGAAAAGCTTGAATCCAGCATCAAATCCGCTCCTCCAGCGACATCAGGGCGTCGCAGATCCGCACCGCCGCGTCATCGACAGAGAGGCTGCGCGCGGACGCCTGCATCTCGGCCAGCCTTCCCCGGTTCTCCATTAATTCGCGGACCATCTTCGCCAGAGATGCCCCGGTCAATTCTTCCTCCGGGGCGAGCAACGCCGCTCCCGCCTTCTCAAAACACTTCGCATTGTGAGTCTGGTGATCATCCGCTGCGTGGGGATAAGGCACCAGAACCGAAGGCAGTCCAAGGAAAGCCAGCTCGCACAGACTGGCTCCGCCGGAACGGCTGATGACCAGATCGCTCGCGGCATAGGCAGCCGGCATGTTGTCACAGAAGCCTACGACCGCATGCCCAGCGCGGGAGCCTGCCAGCTGCCTCACCCTTCCTTCATCCTCCCTTCCCGCAATCTGCAGCCATTGCACCCTGGTTCCAAGTATGCCCGCGGCTTCTGCAACGAGGCTGTTCAGCCTGCGGGCACCCTGACTCCCCCCGAAGGCGAGCACCACCGGCTTATCGACCGCCAGCCCGAACTTCGCCCGAGCCTCCGCGGCGGAGGGCCGGTCACGAAATTCGCCACGAACTGGAGTGCCCGTCACAGCTACCTCGTTTCCCGGAAAAAAGTCCCGGGCAGCTTCCAGCCCGAGCAACACCTTGCTGCACCACCTCGCTCCAAGCCGGTTCGACTTTCCTGGCAAGGCATTCGAATCATGCAGGGCCGTCACCATTCCAAGTTTCTTCCCTGCATACAACGGCGGCAACGAGGTGAATCCCCCCATTCCTACCACTACCTGGGCCCCCCGCTCCCGCAGCATCTTCCGGGATTGTCGGATCGTTTTCCAGAGCTTCCACAGGAAGGGCAGCATCCTCATGGAAAAGGTTGGAGGCTTCGCAATAGCCGCTACTGTCGCAAATTCCAACGCCCCGTATTTCGCGGAGGCATCCGCATCAACTTTCTTCTGTGATATGAACAGGAGCGGTTGATGGCCTCGCCGTTTCAATTCCTCGGCGACCGCGATTCCCGGGAAAAGATGCCCACCAGTTCCGCCACAGGCGATGACAACAGACAGTTCCTCAGACACTGTTGCAGAAATATACTGATTTCCACTGGAGATAAATGCTAAAAAACCAGCCGTAGCGTCTTTTTACGGAGTTCTTCAGAAAGCCTGTCGCGCACCACCCGGCAGGTCCGGATCCACCCCCCATAGAGAATTCTGCTCTCCACCTGCGCTTCCACAGCTGTCTCTTATACACATCTGACGCTGCCGACGATATGCAGTGTG
>CAWWCX010000230.1:0-6747 GCA_963935445.1 uncultured Roseibacillus sp. | reverse complement strand
ATCTAGTACGGTCTCGTGGGCTCGGAGATGTGTATAAGAGACAGGAGCTACGGAGTAGGGGCGGGAATCGTTGCCGATTCCGACCCTGAGATGGAGTATGAAGAAACCTTGCAGAAGGCGGAGGGGATCCGCCTGTCCCTGGCTGCGGGGCCACGGAACCCGACCCGCGGGTGAACGGCCCGCCCCCGGCCCTGCTCAGCGCCGGCGGCCTCGGAAGCGGTTGCGGGGGTCGCGCTCGTCGACTGTCTCACTGTCCTTGTAGCGCAGAAGGCCGTAGTGGCGCAGGTTCTTCATGAACGTCTTTGCGTCGCCCTTCATCTCGCGATCATAGGCAAGGGTGCCCAGGAGGCCATCGCTGCCTTGGACACTCTGGAGAGTTCCCTTGGCTTCGTCGGCAACTTCTGCAATCGAGTCGACTGCCTCGGGGACTTTCTGGAGGGCCGGGCGGAGCTTGCTGATTTCAGAAGATGCCTGGACGAAGGTTTCCTCGGCGGCCGTCGAAGCCTGGTCGAAACTGCGGACGGCCTTCTGGGCGTCGGCCAGGAGCGGTTTGATCTCAACGCTGGCGTCCTTGATACTGGTGCTTGCACCCTCGAGGTTTTTGAGGGTGCTGGAAAAGGAGGCCAGGTTTTCATCAGAGATGACACCGCCGTTGATCCGGTCGAGGCTCTCCGTGAGCCGTCCGGTGACGGAGCGGAGGTCATCGAGGGCTCCTTCGATTTTTGTGAGCGTGCCTTTGCCGCGGGACATGAGCTCGGCGGCGTCGGCGGCAATGCGTCCGGCATCGGTCTGGAGCGCATCGAGACCGCCGGGTTCCGCCCCTCTGATAAACGCGCCATCCGCGATGAATTCGCCCGACCGCTCCTCCGGAGTGGCTGGCGGGGAGATCATGACGGCCTTGTCGCCGAGGATGCTGAGAGAAGAAATCTGGAATACCGCGTTCTTGTCGATCTTGGGCGCGTCCTCCCGGATGCACATTTCGACCAGGATCTTTCCCTCCTCCGTGAGGGCGGGCTCTTCCACCACCTGGCCAACCATTGCCCCTGCGAGGCGGACCTGGCTGCCCTTGATCAATCCCGAGGCATCGTTGAAGGAAACGGTTACGGTGTAGACTCCCCGGAAACGGTCCGTGAACCGTCCGAATTGCATGATGAGGACGCCGAGCAAGGCGAGGCCGATGAAGAGAAAGAGGCCCACCAGGGTCTCAACACGTTTGGGCGAAGTGGCCATGCCATCACTCTTCACATGCTATTCGCCAGTGTCAATGCGCGGAGTCGCGTTGTCCCAGCCCTCATGGTTTTCCGAGCGTCCCTGCACGAAATTGACCAATTCCGGGTCCGGGGAGTCCCGGAGCTCCCCGGGAGTTCCCTGCCAGTAGATGGCTCCCTCCCTCATGAAGGCGACCCGGTCGGCGACGCGGAAGACGCTTCGCATTTCGTGGGTAATCACCACATTGGTGATGTTGTGATCCACTCCAAGGTCCCTGATGAGGTGATCAATGGAATCGGAGGTGACCGGGTCGAGCCCGGCATGTGGTTCATCGTAGAGCACGCAGGCGGGCATCTCGACAACCGCGCGTGCAAGGGCGACCCGTTTACGCATTCCTCCGGAAAGGTCGGCGGGCATCTTCTTTTCCTGCCCGGGCATGCGCACGATCTCAAGGGCCTCCTTCACGCGGTGAGCGATTTCGTCCTGATCGCGGAGCCCTGCTTCCTGCAGGGGAAAGGCGATGTTCTGGCCCACGGACAGGGAATCGAACAGGGCGCCGCCCTGAAACATCATGCTGACCTTGCGCCTGACCGCGCCCAGTGCTCGCTCAGGAAGATCGGTAATGTCCTCGCCCTCTACCACAACGGAACCCTTCCACGGGCGCATTAGGCCGCACAGGTGCTTGATGAGGACGCTCTTGCCGCCACCAGAACCCCCAAGGATGCAGAGAGTCTCCCCGCGGTAGATCTCGAGATTCACGCCTCGCAGGACCCGGTGCCTGCCAAAGCGCTGATGCAGGTTCCGGACTTCGATGAAGATTTCGCGGTCGTTGGACATTGGCTGGGAGGCCGAGTTGCTGGAATGACAATGGCTGAAAGTCCGCCGGGGGACAAAAACACTCTCCGTTCACCGCGGGCGGGTCATGGAGGCATTGATGCCGGAACTGGGCAGGCTTTTATGGGGCAACCCTGAATCCGGGAAAATAATGTCAGTTTCAGGTCGGCCGGCCCATTTTCTGGAGAAAAAGGTAATGTGATTTCAGGCTGCTCAGGAAAGTGGGGTGGGCGAAATACCCAATCCCAAACTCCCGGCATGTATTCTCGACAATTTCGGACAGGGCCGGGTAATGAACATGTGAGATGCGCGGGAACAGGTGGTGTTCAATCTGGAAGTTCAGCCCGCCGATATACCAGTTCAGGAGATGATTCTTCCGTGCGAAATTGACGGTGGTCTCAATTTGGTGAATCATCCACTCGTTTTTCATCTGGAGCGATTGTGGATCCGGCTCGGGAAAATCGGCTTCCTCGAGACAATGGGCCAGCTGAAATATGACGCTGGTGATCACTCCGATCGTGCAGGAGGTAAGCAGGTAGAATAGACAAACCACCCAAAATGGGTGGAAGAATGCGGGGATTACGAAAACCAGGGAGAAAAAGAAAAGTTTCCCCCCAAGGAAGATTAACAAATCCAGGCCTTTGGGGCGAGGGAAGGGTAGTTTTCCGATGCGGCCCCTAATCGCATTCTGGAAGTCATCAAAAAAGGCCCATTTGATCTGAAGAAATCCGTAGAGCCCCCAGATATAAAAATGCTGGTACCGGTGAAAATAGAACCTTTTTTGGTGGGGGCACAGCCTGCCAAGAAAACCCAGATCGATGTCATCATCGTGACCGTGAATATTGGCGTAGGTATGGTGCATCTTGTTATGCTTGTAGCTCCATACATAGGAACTGCCGCCCACCATCTCCAGCGTCAGGGCCATCAACTTGTTGATCAGCCTGCTTCCCGAGTAAGCGCCGTGGTTGCCATCATGCTGGATGTTGAATCCAACGGCAGCCGCGGCAAGGGCGAGTGAGATGGAGATCATGATCCCGGCCCAGGTGGGCAGCGGGGCAAATACAAGAAAGGCATAAGACGTGAAGAACCAAGTGATGATGGTGGCTGTTTTCACATACATTCGAACAGAGTCCCGAGGCGACCTGTTCAGGCGGGCGAAATAGGCATTCACGCGGCTTTTCAGGACCGTTTGGAACCCCTCACTTCCGGGGAATCGAATCTTTTTCTGCTTGTCGGCAGACTGAGCCGCGCGCTCAGGGCGGTCCTTTGCGGAACTATCCAGGATCGATGCTACTGGCATTTGGCACCTTCTCTTCGGGTTGCGGACTTGTATGGATTAACCACGGGATGGAATAGGGCACATAGGAAAGGCCAGTCAGGACCTTTTAAAAGTCTGCAGGTACGCAGTGCGTTGAAGTCGACCTCCATGAGATGAGGGACGCGGCTTACTTCGGAAACTCGTTGATCGTGTAGTAGGCGTTCTGGTGCCAGAGCTCGCTCCCGGCCTTACTGCGGACCCCGGGAGACTTGAGGTGGTGGCAGTGCCCCGCCTGGCGGTTGGCCACCTTCAGGCGCACGGACTTCCGGTCGGCTCCCACCGTGACGGCCTCAATGGTCTGGGCGGTCTTGTCCACTTCCGGGCTCCCGTAGCCGCTCTTGTATTCGTAGGTCCACGAGTTCATTGAGTAGCTGGCCTTGTCTCCCGCGGTCTTGGGATCGATCTCCTTCGTAAAGGTCAGCTCGAAGCCGTCCTTGGTAATACGCATCTCGTGGATTTCGAAGGGGGTCTTGCCTGTCCAGCGGGTGCGCTCGAAGCTGAAGGGAAGTCCGCCCCGGGCTCCCCAGCCCCGGTTGGTGGTGCCCACGAAGAGGGATCCATCATCAGCTAGCCGGAGAGGGACGATGCCCGAGCGATAGCCATCGAGGAAGGGGAAGGCCGCGCCCTGGTAAACGCCATTGATTTTTTCGAGGAAGACGCGCTGGACCTGTGAGTGGGTCTGCTCACCCACGAGAACCTGCCCGGCAAAGGGCCCGAAGGCTCCCTTGGTATGGTCGGGAATGATGCCGGTGGGCGACTGCCCAAGCTTTCCATGGGGCAGCCAGACCGACGTGGGCACGAGCTGCGGGATGCGCTTGCGCTCGATCTCGATACGGGAGCCGCTCTTGGGTTCTGGTGGCTTAGGGCCCATGTGGGGCGCCTGCTCCCAGAACTTGTTGCCGTTGGGGTTTCCCACGAAACCTCCGGGCTTGAGATGTTTCAGGGAGGAGGACCCGTTCCAGGTGCCCTGGTTGTCGCAGTAGAAGACATCACCTTCCATATTGAAGCCGATTCCCCCGGGAGAGCGGATGCCGGCGCACGTGGGAATGCCCTTGCCATCGGGCGTGACGCGGAAGCACCAGCCGCGCCATGCGGAGTTGGCATTGAAGGAGCCGGTCAGGCAGAGAACGACCCAGACGTTGCCGTCCTTGTCGGGGTCCGTGCCAAAGGCGTATTCGTGGTAGTCCCCATTGATCCCCCAGGGCGCTGCCACGGTCCGGAATTCGTCGGCCCGCCCGTCCCCATCGGTGTCCCGCATCTTCGACACGTCGGGGCGCTGGGTGAAAGTGAACCAGCCTTCCTTGAAGGACATGCCGAGGGGCTCGTGGAGGCCTGATGCGTATTTGCTCCACTTGACCTTGCTGAGGTCCTTCTCGAAGGCCCCTTCACAGATCCATACGTCTCCCCGCCGTGTTCCGAGGGCGACCCGCTTGTTGTCCATGATGGCGATGGAGGAGCCCTCCATCACCTCACCGGGGGGCAGGGGAATCTCCTCGCGCAGGTAGAAGTCCGCCATCGTAGGGGCGGCGGAGGCAAGGGTGGGGATGGCCAGCAGGGAGGTGAGATAAGCACGCATGATGTTGAATTCTTTAAGTGTGGTTTGAGCCGGGCCGCTTACTTCCAGGTGTAGCGGAGGGTGAGGACGTTTTCTCCACGCTTGAGCTGGAGGGGAATGAGCATCTCGTTGTTCCGAAGGACAGGGGCTTGGGCGACACCCTTCCCGACCTCGATGAGGGCGGAGCCCCCGACTTCAAATCGGCCGCCCCCGGCATCCTTCACGTCCAATCCGCTGACGGCGCGGAAGTAGAGGTTGTTGACCGCTTTTTCGGTGGTCAGGGTGAGAGCGCGCTGCAGTCCGAACTTGTTCCCTCCGATGAGTGGTTGCGGTGTGTCTTCCACCTGGACCTCCCCGATCGTGTAGTAGAAGGTGGGCTCCTGGCGGGCGTTGAACTTGTAGCCGTGGAAGCGCGCCGGAAGGCTCTCCGGGTAATTTGCGGGCCAGCCGCTGGTCTGGCTGTCAAGCAGGGCGAAGGCAGGGCCGTTGTTGACCTTGAGGACCCGTTGGCCGGCCGGCGGCTGGTAGCCCTGCCCGCGGCCGGTCCAGTGGCGCTTGCCGTCCATGAAGAGGCCGGTCCAGAGGAGATCTACGCTCATGTTATCGGCACTGAAGGCGAGGTTGACTCCGCCGTGGTAGCCGACACCGATTCCGCGCGCGGTGGTGCCCTGGATGAAGTTGCGGTAAATGACCGCCTCATTGGCGAGCGGGTAGATGGGCAGGCCGCTGGAGTTGTTTGCAGCGCCGCCGCTCCCCTTGAGGCCTCCCTCCGAGAGCATGAACCAGCCCTTCAGGCCAGGCCCCTTCATGGCGAGAGAGATGTCCTCCTCACCGGACCGCTCGAAGTACTCGATGCGAATCGGGTGCTCGCCCTGGGCCAGGTTGATCGATCCTTCCTTTCCGGTCATGCTCTGGATGCTCGGCATATCGATAATGGTTTTTCCTCCCACGATCAGCCGGGAGCCGTCGTCTGAGGCGAGGCGGAAGTTGAAGCTGCCGCTCTTCGGGGCGGTGATCCGCCCTTCCCAGACCATGCCGAAGTTCTCGCTTTTGCCAGCCTGCTTCACGGAGATGAGACCCTTGTGCTCCTCCTCCACGGCGGCGGGCTTGAGCTTCTTGAAGTCGGGCAGGCTGGACCAGTCGCCGTTGTAGACGTAGGAGAGGAGGTCCTTGATGGGGACATCCACCTCGAGGGGCTTCTCCTTGCTGGGGACCAGCTTCACATCGAGCGGATACTTGGCGAGGATTTCCTTGGCCTGCCAGAAGGGAGCACGTCCCTTGGTGGCCTCCCGCTGCTCCTTGACCATTGCAACCGTAACGGGTTGCTCCTTGTTCCCCCATGAGGACCGCACGTAGGTGCTGATCTTGGCGATCTGGTCGTCGGTGAGCGCTTCTCCCTGGGGGGGCATGACAAGGTTGTAGGTCGGGCTCGCGGCATGCTCGGAAGGGACCGTGATCTCTCCCATCAACCCGTGCAGGACGACCTGGATCATGCGGTCGGGGGCCCCTTTGACCCAGGCGCTGTCAGCGAGGGGGGGGAACTGGCCCGCATTGGCGCCCTTGCCGTCATTGCCATGGCAGGCGCCGCAGAGTTGTTCGTACATGACCTTGGCTTCCTGCGCGCAAGCAATGGGCGCGAGAAGCAAGCCGCCTAAGGTGAAAAGGACTGGGCGTTTCATGGAGTTCGAGGATTACGGGGGGCGAATGGCCTTCTGGCAAGAACGTCTGGGGAATCTCACCCTTTGGGATGAGGGGCCGGCGTGGGAATCTGGCGTTCAGCGAGGTTCCCATTCTTGCTGCCATCCGCCGGATTTGCGGCAGGAGCCTCGTG
>CAWWCX010000229.1:0-6811 GCA_963935445.1 uncultured Roseibacillus sp. | reverse complement strand
CAGTTCTATAATCCAACCAACATGGATATCGACCATGCGGGTCGCATCTGGGTGGCAGAGGGTGTGAACTATCGTGGGAACCAGGGCCGCCGGCCGGCCGGCGACCGCATCGTCGTGCTGCAGGATACCGACGGTGACGGCAGGTGCGATCGTTCACACACCTTCGTTCAGGAGAAGGGTTTTCTCGCACCCCTCGGAGTCGCCGTCTTCGACAATGTCGTCTACGTCGCGCAACCACCTGACCTGCTCGCCTACACCGATGTCAATCGCGACCTCGTCTTTGACCCCGCCGTGGACAAACGGGAAGTCATCCTGAGCGGCTTCAACGCCATCAACCATGACCACGGCCTGCACTCGCTGGTGGCCGGACCGGGTGGCAAGTTCTACTTCAACAACGGCAACTGCGGCGCGGTCTTCACCGACAAGTCGGACAGAACCTTCTACCTCGGGGGAACCTATGGCAGCCGTGGTCCCAACTGGCCTGCCGACCATCTCTCCACAACCGGAAAACGCTCCGACGACGGGCACGTCTGGACCTCGGGATTCGCCGTGCGCATGGACCCTGACGGCTCAAACTGTGAGATCGTGAGCCACGGCCTGCGCAATTCCTACGAGCAGATCCTCACTTCGTTTGGAGATATGTTCCAGAACGACAACGACGACCCCCGCGGATGCCGGACTTCCTTCGCACTCGAGTATGGATGTGCCGGTTACTTCACCCGCGATGGCCGGCAACGCAACAAGGCCGTCCGGCGCCCCGGCCAATCCTATCCCCGTATCCACTGGCGCCAGGATGACCCCGGCACCATGGACGCCGGGGATGTCTATGGTGGAGGCGCTCCAACAGGTATCACCTTCTATGAAAATGGCGCTCTCCCTGAAAAGTGGGAAGGAACGCTCCTCAGTTGCGACAGCGCCCTGAACACGATCCTCGGCTACCAGCCAACACCCCGCGCCGGAACCTTCAACCTCGAACGCTTTGACTTTGTCACCAGCAACCCGGAGAAGAAATACGACGGGGCCGATTTCGTGGGTGGGAGCAAGAGAAAGACTTTCGACGGAATAGCCCCCACCTTCTTCCGACCCAGCGATGTCACGGTGGGACCGGACGGGGCCATCTATTTCTGTGACTGGTTCGACCCGCGAGTCGGCGCCTCAAGCAATCTGGACGACTCCTGCTCGGGCACCATCTACCGTATTGCCCCCAGAAACTTCAAACCGGCCATTCCCCGCCTCGATCTGGACAGCATCGAGGGACAGGTCGCAGCCCTCCGCAGCCCTGCGGTCAACACCCGTCACCTCGGTTTCCGTGCCCTCAGGGCAAGGGGTGCCGCCGCCTTTCCGGCCGTGGCCCGGCTTCTTGAGGAGGACAACAAATGGATAGCGGCCCGTGCCGTCTGGCTGCTGCCCCATCTGGGAGCCGAGGGTCTCCGCACATGCCTCACCATGCTGGGTCACGAACAATCCCAGCAACGCGTCCTGGCCTACCGGGCCCTCCGCCGGGCCGGTCACGACATGATTCCCCACGCCCGGCGTCTCGCCAGCGATCCCTCCCCGCAGGTCCGGCGGGAAGTCGCACTCTCCCTTCGGGACCTTCCCGCCAGAACCACTTCCGGGATCTTCGCTGAACTTGCCCGGCATTGCGACACCACCGACAAGAACTCTCTCGAGGCCATCGGGCTCGGAGCCGCAAACAAGGAGAGCGAGATCTGGTCCGCCATCAGGGCGGCTCTGAAGCCCGGCCCCCCGGAAAAGTGGTCGGATAGTTTCTGCCGGTTGACCTGGCGCTTATGGGGTGCAGCCTCAATCGAAGACCTCAAGCAGCGCGCCCTCAGCCGCTCTCTCTCGCTCGATCAGCGTAAGTTTGCCGTCGAGTCCATTGCCTTCATCGACGATTCCCACGCCGCCCGAGCCATGCTGGATCTCGCCGCAGAGCACTCTCCGGTCAAGGGTGAGGCAACCGCGTGGCTCCTTCGCAACCTGCCAGGAGAGTGGGCCCAGTACGGCCTCGCAAGGCATCTCGCGGAGCGGGGCATTTTTGACCCTGAAAGTATCACGGTGGCCGCCGCCCCAGTCCCCAGCCCGGAAACACCACCTTCTCTCGCAGGGATTCTCCAGTTAAAGGGCGATGCTGCCCGCGGGCGAGCAGCGGCTACCCGTTGTATTCTCTGTCATGAGATCGACGGCAGCGGGAAGGACTACGGTCCCAGCCTGAGGGGCTGGGGGGCCACCCAGCCGCGGGATGTCATCGCCCGCGCCATCGCGGACCCCTCTGCCGAGATCGCCCTTGGTTATCAGGGAACAGAGGTTCTCCTGAAAGATGGCAGTGTCATTCACGGCCTCGCTTTTAACAACAGTGACCTGGGACGGGCCGACTCTCCCCCCGTGGTGATCCAATCGGCCGGTGGCATTACCCAGCTGATTCCCAAGGAGCGCATCGCAGAGAAGCGCAGCTTCAAGCGCTCGCTCATGTATGATCCACATACCCTCGGACTGACCCCCCAGGACATTGCGGATATCACGGCCTGGCTGCAGGCCTATCGCTAGGCTGTTGCAGGCTGCCCGCCCGCAAACCGACCTGCAATACACGCTCTCTCCATGAGCCCAGGGCCCCTTTTGTGGCCGTTTTAAAAACCTAATTTTCCTCAGAAAACTCCCCACGGGCCCCATCTCCGGACAATTATCTTTTCTCAAAAAAGAGAGGATTTCCCTCAATCTTCTTACTTTGAACAACTTACAAACAAACCGCCCCCCTCCCGAGAATTGCAACAAGCGATTGAGGTTTGGTTTTGTGCACGTATCATCTCCCGTGGATGGAATTCCCATCTGTTCTAGAACAATGAAAGTACAACACCTTATCGCCCTCGTGGCGGTTATGCTGTTCGGCGTCGCCTACGCTGGTGACGTGAAGTATGAGGCCACCTTCACGGGTGTCACTTGAGCCGGTTGTAAGAGGAGCGTCAGTTCGTCGCTCAAGAAGATCGCCGGTGTTAAGACCGTCGAGATCAAGGCCGGTAAGAAGCCCAAGACTCAAGCCATCTTCGTTGTGGCTGAGAAGGGCGGCATCACCAAGGACCAGGTGGTCAAGGCCCTCGGACCAACTGCCAAGCGCTTCGTCTGCAAGGACTGGAAAGAAGCTGGCACGAAGGAGTAACTCTCCTGGTCAACACCGAGCTTTTGCAAGAAAGCTTTCCAAACGCCCCGCGCTCAGGTGAGCCGGGGCGTTTTCTTTTGCGGTTGCACACGCTATCCGACCAGGTCCCCGATCGACCCAAAGCCGGGAGAGAACAGCCGCTGATACATCCGCACCGCGTAGCCATCCGTCATGCCGGCCAGGAAATCGCAGACCAGGCGCGCACGTTCGCACGCCGTCTCGGCGCTGCCAATTTCCTCCGCATGCTCAGCGGGAAGAAGCTGGAAGAACTGCCCGTCAATCGGCTCGCCCTCGACATAGCGACGATGGTAGAGTTCCCAGAGTCGCCGCAACATGAGGCTCCCCTTGTGCTCAAGCTGCTTCAACTGCGGAGAGAGAAAGACAACCTCGAAAGCCAGCTTCTTGAACACTTCGCTTTCCCTCCGGGTCTCGTCAGAAACCGATATACGGTAACGGTAGCGGTTGCTTACGCCACTCAGGAAGTTCTCCTCCTCGACTACACTTGCAGCTTTCACGTAGAGGCCGATGCGATGCCCAACGAAGGAGTCGATTCTACCCCGCACAATAGCGCGGACGAGGTCACCCAACGGAGTGGCCTCTCCCACCGCGGCACCGGACCTCTCTGCCCAGGATCGTACCGAGGATTCCGTCAGGAACCCGGCACGCACACTGTCCGCTAGGTCATTGAGACAATAGGCGGTATCATCCGCCCAGTCCATGACCTGGCACTCCACCGACTTGAATCCGTCCCGGACCTTCCCCGGAACCAGCTCTTCCGGAAAAGACCGTTCGCCCAGCACCCAGTCGACATAGCGACTCTGCTCGTCATAAACAAAATGGTTTCCGGGCGCTTTCCCGCTCGCCAACTTGAGGGCACTCCAGCCGGACTTGTATTTGAGCACCCCATCCAGAAAGGCGCGTGATGGGTCCATCCCGCTCCTGCGCTGGGAGAAGATCCGCTCGGTGAGAAGACGCAGGGTTTGCGCGTTCCCCTCGAATCCCCCGTAGGGGACCATGAAATGATTCAGCGATCGCTCTCCCGCATGCCCGAAAGGCGGGTGGCCCAGATCATGAGACAGGCAGATCGCCTCTACCAGATCCGCGTCGATCGTGTAGTCCGGCCCGAAGCCCTCCGTCGAGGCCAGCAACCACGCGCACAGCGAACGCCCAATCTGGGCCACTTCAAGTGAATGGGTGAGCCGGGTCCGGTAAAAATCATATTCGCCACTCCAGAATACCTGCGTCTTGTTCTGGAGGCGCCGGAATGCCGGCGTGTGCAGGACCCGGTCGCGATCCACCTGAAAGGGCCCCCGGTAGTCACCCTCCGTCATTCCTGCCCCGGAGAGCCTCTCTACGTCAAAGTCCTGATAAAAGCTGTTGCGCACCACCCATTGGTGAACTTTGCCGTCGCCCCTGAAAACCATGAACTGACCAAATCGTGCATATTCGACCTTCCCTTCGAGATCAGGCGTGGAGACCTCCCCCTGCACAGGGCAGAAACCCGGATCGAGAATCTCCTTCCTCTCCCGCCGTTTCGACGCCGGTGGTTATTTTCGGGGGCTGGATGCCCATGCCATGAGGCAGTTTCCGTAGCTCGCCAGTCTTCCTCTTGGGACTCAGTCCAAAACCGCCTTCGTGGATCCTCCCCACCACCAGAGATTTGGGTCCAGCTCCTTTCGGGCCCTCTCGGCCAGAGATTCGGTTGCAGCCGCCTCACGCACTACCGCAAAGACCGTTGCACCGGAGCCACTCATGAGAGCCGCCCTGACTTCCTCCTGATGCAGGAGCCACATTTTCAATTCGGCCAGGAAGAGAAACTTCGCAAACACCGGACGCTCGAGACCGTTGTAAAATTCGACTTCGCCGAGCCGCTGCGGCTCGTAGTGCACATCCGGCAACTCTTCAGCACCAGCCCAATGCCTGTAGGCGTCAACAGTATTCACACCGAAGGCTGGCTTGAGAAGCAACACGTGGAAACCTTCTGCGTCCGCATCTTCCAGAATCTCTCCCCGTCCACGGCACCAGCAAGGACCCTCGCGCAGGAAAAACGGCACGTCCGAGCCCAGTTGGGCACCCAGTGATTCCAACTCGCTGGCAGTCAGGCCCGTGCCCTCAAGTTCATTGAGGGCGCGCAGCATGGCCGCTGCATCACTGCTCCCTCCTCCAAGGCCAGCTCCTGCCGGAACACCCTTCTCCAGGGTGATGCGATAGGGACAGGCTCGCCCGGTATGCTCCTCGAAGAGCCGCAACGCCCTCGTCACCAGGTTCTCCTCCACAGGGCCGACCTCCGCGCCCTGTACCTCCAGGCTGAAGAACTCAGCCCGCTCAAGCTCAAGCGTATCCGCCAGGCCGGGAAGAGGGACCATGAGCGTCTCGAGTTCGTGAAAACCGTCCTCCCGCTTGCCGTGAATACGCAGGGTGAGGTTGAGCTTCGCTGGGGCCCTGCGCTTCATATCAGCTCCATACCCTCCTTTCTGCTCCCCAGGAGGGCCAGCATTCGCCCTGTTTTCCCCTTCTCCACCCGGTAGGAATAATACGTCTCTACCCGCTCTCCGGTACACACGCCACTCACCAGAACCTGCTCTCGGGGGACACCCGCCATCAGTAACTGATCCCGGATTTCCGGCGCGATATCGATCTCATAGCGGGGCGGTCGAATGCATGGTGAAATGGCAGCTTCCACGTCCGCACTCCGGGTTCCAAACTCGGCCGTCATCCGCTCAACGGCCCGGCACACGATTCTCTGCTCCGTCCCCTTTTTCCCCGAGTGCACCAAGCCCAGAGCCCCGGTCCTGCGATCACACAGGTAAACCGCAGCACAATCAGCCACGTAAATGCCGAGCAGCACTCCCTCCCCACCACTGGTCAACAAGCCATCCACTCCATCCACGATCCGGTCGCCGGCTCCCGGACGCGGAACCAGCGCAAGATCCGCGCCATGCACCTGCTCCGCTCTCCAGAGATCCTGCCACCCATATCCCATGGCCTCCACCTCGGCCCGATGAGACGGCTCCAGGCGATCCAAGGTCTCCCACTTGTCCTCGCTGAGCGGAATTCCGGGAAGGCGGGGAACGAAGCGTGCCCCTATCCCGGGAAGGTCCGTCACCCGGTCCAGAAAAGAAAGCGCCTCCGTCATGGGATCTACCATAACGGAGGCGTCTTGCTGGCGCCAAGTTTCCCCGGCGCACAGAATTGAAAAAGTCCTTAGCGGAGCACCGCGCGACGTGCGTGATCGAGCGTCTCAGCCTCTTCCTCGTCCATTTCGGACATGATGTCAGCCAGATCCGCCGCGATCTCCTTGCGCATGTGGGCCACCAGCTCGGTTCCCTTGTGCGTAATGCGGACCATGATCTTCCTCCGGTCCTCAGCGGCGTGGACCCGCTCAACATACCCGAGCTTTTCCAGTCGATCGACCAAGCCGGTGGCAGCCGCGGTCGAGTGACCCATCTTCTTCGCAATATCCGACATTGTCAGATAGTCCTCGCTCGAAAGATAGGCGAGGAGGAAGAACTGAGGAAAAGAGATGTTGCCCCTGTTCAGCTCGTTCGAGAGATTCAGGATGCAAGACCGTTGGGTGAATAAAACAAAGTCCGCCAAGCGGTCCGCATCTGCTTGAACGGCGCCTCTTGATTGGTTGGCTGTACTTGATTTCATGAC
>CAWWCX010000228.1:0-6814 GCA_963935445.1 uncultured Roseibacillus sp. | reverse complement strand
ACGACGCCTCAAAAGCATAACCTGGCGTGGGCACAAATGTTATTTTCGAAATCCCCGCAAGAGGGCATACTCGGGCAGATGGATGTCATCCCGGGCAACCCGATCTGGTTGTATGGAGTGTTTGCGGTTGGAGCCTGTGTTGGATCCTACCTTAATGTGGTGATTTACCGCTGGCCGCGGGAGAACCTTTCCGTCACCAAGCCGGCACGGTCCTTCTGCCCGATCTGCGGGAAGGAGATTCCCTGGTTCCGCAATATCCCGATTTTGACCTGGATCATCCAGCGTGGGAGGTGTGCGGATTGCGATGCCCGCATTCCCGTTCGGTATGTCGCCGTTGAGCTTCTCACCGCAATTCTCTTCACCTTGGGATGGTACGTGTTTGTTACCAGTCATTCTCCGGCCCTGCCGGTGACCGCTGGGTTGATTGCAGTTCTAACCGTGCTCCTCATCTGCATCGCCTGGATTGATGCCGACCTCATGGTGGTTCCGGTGGACTTCTGCTGGTGGGGGATGGGAATCGGTGTGCTTGGTGCGTGCCTGGACCCCACGCTGGTCGCCTTGGCAGGCGGAGCGGAGGGTTTGAACTGGTGGCAGGGCGGACTGCAGGCCGTCTGCGGGATTGCCCTCGGGTGGGGAGGACTCATGGCAGTGGTCTATCTCGGGAAGAAAATGATGGGGCTCAAGCGCCTTGATTTTACGGAGGCGCACGAATGGTATCTGCGGGAGCCAGAGTCGGAGGACGAACAGCTTTGCTTCGTGCTCAGGATGCCCGGAAAGGGCGGGGAAGGGGTGCAAGAAGAGATGTATGCGTGGGGGGACCTCTTTTTCCGGGATTACGACCGCCTGGAAATTGAGGGGCATGGGATCCAGATTGATGGTGAACGGAGCAGGGCGACCCGGATTGTGATCAGCCGGGAGATGGTTGAGATGGGAGGAAAGAAGTATTCCATCGCGAAGATGAAGTCACTGGAGGGCAAGGCCACCCGGGTGGTCATTCCGCGGGAGGCGATGGGGGACGGGGATCCGCCGCTCCTCGGGCTGATTGGTGCGTTCATCGGCTGGCAGGGAGTCGCCTTTACGCTCTTTGCAGCCTGCATCCTCGCCTTGCTCTGGGCGCTCCCGGCGCGAATCGGTTTTGGAAGGCAACTGCCCTTCGGTCCTTTTCTGGCGTTGGGTGGGGCAGCGTGGATTTTTGGCGGCTGGATGTTGTGGAAGTGGTATACTGAGTCCCTGGGTGTCTTGGGCCCGGGATAGGCAGATCAGCAGACAGCTTCCGCAAGCGGGTGGCTGGTGGCGGCGGGGCGGCTTCTTCCTCCGGGGCCGGTTACAGGCAGAGGCGCTTGAAGATCTCATCGAGAGGCATCTGCATCCCGATATAGAAGTCCCCAAATTCGCCATAGCGGACGGAAACGGGATCGAATCGCATCTCGTAGACAATGGATTTGATGTCGATCGTGTCCTTGGCGAGAAGGGTCACCCCCCACTCGGCGTCATCTAGCCCGGTGGAGCCCGTGATCAGTTGAAGGATCCGACCAGAGTATTTGCGGCCGGTTGTGGCGTGCCCTTTCATCAGGGTGCGCCGGGCCTCGTAGTCGAGGCCATACCAGTTGTCCTGCCCCTGCCGGCGCTTGGACATCGGGTAGAAACAAATTGCGGGCCAATCGGGGAGAGCGGGATAAAGGCGGTGCTGGAGGTAGTGCTCCATTCGCTCATCGAACTCCCTGAGTTTGGTTTCGAAGTCCTCGGAGCCTTCCTCCAGGCCTTCTTCCGCCTTCAATGTTTCCTCGGCATATTGCTCGCTGGTGGTGGTGTACTCCGACCGCTCGGTCTGGGAGAGATAGGAATAAGTAGGGCTGAGAACATCGACTCCCAGGGAGAGAGACAGGCGTTTTTCGAAGGCATTGGCGACCTGCAGGTCAGGTGTGAGAAGCATGAAGCCCAGATCCGCCTTGGGAGTGGCAACCGTAAAGGTGAGCAGCTGGGTGTCGGGAGTGGTGCGGATTTCCTGCACCAGTTCGGTGAAGGCGGTCTTTGCTTCACGCTTTTCGCCATCGTCCAGCATCTGCCACTGCCCGTGGTCGATGTGGTAGAAGAGATGCATGACGTGCCAGCCTTCCCGGGGCACGAGCGGAGATGCAGGTTCGGACATCGTGAATAGAGTTAGCGGCGCTTGGGTGAGATAGGCATGCGGATAATCTGCTCGTAGGAGGAGCCCTCAGCCTCCAATCCGGCTCCTTCGGTGATGATGAGATACCAGAAGTGGACCTTTTCAGTCAGGTATTCGTTGTAATCGCCGAGATCCTCGAGCCCGCCCGTGGCATGAATGCTGGCGGCAGCATCCCCGCTGCCATCGAACTTGCCGTTCGAGAAAGTGAGCGTAACGGGATCGCCCACGCGGTCGCCCTCTGGACTCTCAAAGAAAAACCGTAGTGAGCCTGACTTGGAGGATTTCAGGGTAATGTCGGCAGCGGGAATAAACTGGGTGCTCAGCTGAACTCCCAAGTCTTTCTCCCGGTCCACCTTGCGCCAGAAGGTTTCTACCTTCCTCACAACGACATTGGTGCCTTCGACCGGAAAATTGACCTCATCCGGAGTGGTGGTGTTGACGTCCCGGAAGAAAAGCCTGAGGGAAAGAATGGCGATCAGGAGCAGAACGAGTCCGAGGGCCCCCAGCCAGACCAGCTCCCGACGGGAATACACCGGCAGTATGCTCTTTTTGCTGTGAGCGGGTTCAGGGGAGGCGTCCGGGGAAGGGGGCGCGGTTTGCCCGGCATCCCGGGGCCGATCGGGAGAATCATGCTGCTCGGATCCCGTTTGGTCGGGATCAGTCTTGTTCTGCCCGTCCTCCGGGACCAAATCGGGTTTTTCCCGGTCTGGCAGGGGCTGTTCGGGGTTTTCCTTATCGCGGTTCGGTTCCATCCGAGATTCGGAAAAGCTCTAACTCTTTGCCCGGGTCTTGGCGAGCGTTGAATCCGGATCGTCAGAATGAGAGTCGGAAAAGGGTTGCATCTCCCTGCCTTGTAAGCGAAGCAAGCCCCGGGTCGCGAACAATTCGTATCCGTAATTCCATGGCAGACCGCGAAGAAAAGAACGAAGAGAACGTTTCCGGTAAGTTCTATGTCGATAGCCAGTGTATTGACTGTGACCTTTGCCGGGAAACCGCACCGGAGAATTTCAAGCGCGAGGAGGACGAGGGATATTCCTTCGTTTATAAGCAGCCAGACAACGAGGAAGAGGAGGAGCAGTGCCGCGAGGCCATGGAGGGTTGTCCGGTGGAGGCCATCGGCGACGACGGGGGCGACTAGGCAGGGGAGGCCGACGTCGCGGACTGTCGCGTGGGGATGTCATCCGCGCCGAGGTGCTTCGTGAATTTCGCGGAGCCGGGGAACCCTTGGACCTCGACGGGAACATGTCGACCCCGGCTGACTTGATGGGCGGGATTCTGGATGGTCTTCGTCTGAGTGAAGGAGTCGAGGAGAGCAGGATCCGGGATGCCTGGAGCGAGGTGGCCGGCGGGTTTGTTGCCCGGCAGACGGAGCCGATGTCCCTTCACCAGGGGGTGCTTACCCTTCGTGTGCTTCAGCCTGCGATGAGGTTTCACCTTGAACAGAGCCGAGGCCAGCTCCTGAAGAGATTGAAGAAACACCTTGGGCCAAAGATTGTAAGTGACGTGCGACTTGTTCTCGGGTGATTACGTCCCCGTGCGGGTGGATGCCGACAAGTAGGAATGCAGCGTCACAAAACAGGCTGAGCCCCGTTCCGTCTCCCCATCACGCACTCAAAATCGCCAACCTTGAAACTCCCATGTTCCGCGCATTGATTCTCGACTGGTCCGGCACGCTCGTGGATGACTCGGCTCCCACGCTTGCCGCCACCAATGAGGTGCTGACAAAGTACGGCAAGCCGGCCATGAGTTGGGAGCAGTTTCGTGAAAGCTTCCGCCTGCCCTACTCGGAGTGGTATGACGAGCACGTGCCCGGGATCGGGCTCGAGGAGCTGGAGGAGCATTTTCGAGCGGCTTTCGATTCTTCCAGTCATCCGGTCACTCCCCTTGAGGGAGCTGCTGAGTTTCTCGAGTGGTGCCATGGGAACGGCATCCGTCTCTTCGTGCTGACAAGCATGAACGTGGAGTGCTTCAGGCAGCAACTTGTCAGCTTCGGATTCGACCGGTTCTTCGAGTGCACGTATGCGGGGGTAGTGGATAAGCGCAGCAGGATTCACGAAATCATGGAGAACCATGACCTGGAGCGTGCCGAGACCGCCTACGTGGGAGACATGGCCCACGACATCGATACGGCCCATCACGGTGGCGTGACGTCGGTGGGTGTCCTGAGTGGATACGACCCTGCTCCCCGTCTGGCAGCCGCCGGCCCCGGACTGATGCTTCCCTGTATCAGGTCCCTGCATTTGCTTTTGTCCAGAGCCCGGCGGGGGACTGAGGAGTCCTTTAAGGATGTAATTCTGATCCGACGTCTGGCGGTGAGCTGCTTCATTGGAGTTCCGGAGGAAGAGAGGGCGGAAGCGCAAACCCTCTATCTGAGCCTTGAGATTACTCCGGAACGCAGATTTAGCAGTTTGCAGGACAGGATTTCCGACACGGTGGATTACGACAGAGTGGCACGCAGAACAGTTGAACTCGCAGCAGAGCGTCCCCGTAGACTGATTGAGACCCTCGCTGACGAGGTTGCGGTCATGGTGCTGTCGGAGTTCGCAGCGCGACAAGTCACAGTGGAAATAGAAAAACATATCCTTCCCGAGACGGAAGCGGTTCTCGTCCGCACGAGCCTTAGGCGGGAAGAAGTGGGTATTCGATCGGGCGGGGGCACTGGGTAAGCAATGAGGGAGCCTTCCAGGAACAGGGCCCTCGGAGGAATGCGGGAGGATTGAGGTGAGCGCCTCCGGCACGGGATGGTGCGGGGGCAACGGCTCCGAAGCTCTCGCAGGGGGAATCATCCCGAGTTTGAACGATTGCAGCCTGCCACTGTCTCTGAGGTATCAACGGAACGGTTGTCACCTGCTGCCTTGCTCTTTGACACTCCTTCTGAGTGATCTAGGCTGCTGGGCAGTCCTCTCCCTGCCTGCATGGCTGAAAACGCGAACGACCCCGATTACGAACTCGTCCGGCGCGCCCAGGAAGGGGACACCAAGGCCTTTGACGAGATGGTCATCAAGTACAGCCGTAAACTCTATGGCCTCGTCTACAACATGACCTCCAACAAGGAGGATACCCACGATCTTCTGCAGGATATCTTTGCCAAGGCCTACCGGTCCCTGCGCCACTTTCGCGGCAAGTCGACCTTTTATACGTGGATTTATTCCATCGCGACAAATATGACGCTCAACTTCCTCAAGAAGCGGGGACGTCGCAAGGGACTAAGCCTCGATGATGAGGAAAGTGGTATCCAGAACGACACGTCTTTCGTGGATCAGGGCCATCGGGCCAACCCGAGACGGCAGAGTAATATCCACGAACTTCAAAAAAAATTGAACGAAGCGCTGCAGGCTCTGTCTGAAGACCACAGAGCAGTTGTTACGATGTTCGATATCCAGGGAATGCCGCATGCAGAGATCAGCAAGATCCTCGGGGTCTCGGAAGGGACCGTGCGGTCCCGGCTCTACTACGCCCACCAGCAGCTGCAAGGTCATCTCGAGGACTTCTGGAAGCGTTAGTTTTTTATAGGAACACACCGGTGAAGTTCGAAGTCCGGCCCTCTTTATTATTTATTCTCTTTTTGTGAGCACAGAAATTCAAGAGATTCGCAAGCTCCTCAAGATGCGAAGCGAAAGCGCTCCGGCTGACGAGTATTTCGAAGATTTTCTCGCCGAGTTCCACCTGCGCCAGCGTCAGGACCTGATGAAGCGATCGGCGCGCAGCCTGCTGATGGAGCGAGTGGGGGTCTGGCTCAGGGAGATGGGACGTACGAAGTGGATGTATGGAGCCGGTGCGGCCTACGCCCTCCTGATCATCGGCTTCTTCGCATGGCCGAAAGGAAACGTGCAGAAGGAAGGGGTCGAGCCGGTTTCGTGGGAGGTGCCCGAGCAGAAGGTCCTTCATTTTGAGCACGACCCGGACGGGAAGAAGCAAGACGTGCCCCCGAAGCCGACCGAGTTTTAGGGGCCACCTGCTCACGAATCGATGATCCCTTCGCCTCGCTGCGCAGTGTAATGAGAGGTTTGCACGGGTTGAGTATCCTCGCAGGGGCGTTGGCCCTGCTGGGGATGGACGTGGTGAGCGGCCAGAGCGGAATCCTGTTTCCTTCCTCCAGGGGAGATGGTGATCCGATGCAGGCAGGAATGCTCCCACTGGCTGGTGGGCGCTTGGCGACTATTGCCGTCGTTGGGTCTGATCCAGGGCGGGCGATCCTGCAATCCGGAACGGAGGTCACTCTTCTCGGTCACGATCCGGTAACCCGGTTGACGGTTTTGAATAGTCCGGAGAATACTGTCAGACCTGTCCTGGGCAGCGCCCTCAAGCTGGAGCAGGGAGAAGCAGTCTACCTGCCCGGCCAGAAACGTGCGAGCCGGGTGGTTCGTTGGGAGTACACGTTTCGGGGTAAAGTCCTTCCCGTTGCCCTTATCCGCATCCACCACCCATTCGAGACCTCTCCCGTCCCGGGGACTCCGCTCACCAACGGAAAAGGAGAAGTGGTTGCTCTTTGCCACGAGGCGGCTCCCGAGTTCGGTAATGGGACCTACGCTCTCCCAGTCGAGGCGGTTGACCGCATGGAACACGATCTTAAGGCCTTTGGCCGGGTTTCACCCTGCTGGATTGGTATCACGGTTAATTCTGCCAATCCCGTTCTTGCCATCGAGA
>CAWWCX010000227.1:0-6847 GCA_963935445.1 uncultured Roseibacillus sp. | reverse complement strand
CTGATGATCCCGGACCTCCTGGGATTCTGGCTCACCGGGCGCATCGCCGTGGAACGCACGAACGCATCCACCACCCAGCTGTTTTCTCCTATTACCAAGGACTGGGCCTGGGATGTCATCGAGGGGCTCGGCCTACCGCGCAGGATCTTTGGTGAAGTCGTCGAACCGGGCACCAGGCTCGGCAATCTGCGGGAGGTGGTCGCCGCAGAGATCGGGGGGAATTTTCCCGTTATCGCTACCACCACCCATGACACCGGAGCCGCCGTGGCCGGCATCCCTGGCGAAGGGGACTACGCGTTCCTCTCCTCGGGCACGTGGTCCATCCTCGGCACCGAACTCCCCACCCCAATCCTTACCGAGGAGGCCTTCAACATCGGATGGGCCAATGAGCAGGGAGTCAACAATACCACCCGCTTCCTGCGCAATATCTCGGGAGCATGGCTCTTCCAGGAGTGCGAACGGCAGTGGAGTCTCGAGGGAGACGAATCCTCCTACGCCGAGCGCAACCTGCAGACTGAGGCGGCCGCGCCCTTTCTCGCCCTCGTCGATCCGGATCACGATGACCTCAAGACGCCGGGGCGCATGCCGGAACGTATTCAGCAACTCTGCAGGGATACCGGCCAGGCCATCCCCCAGACAAAGGGCGAGATCCTCCGCGTCGTCGTGGAAAGCGTGGCCCTCAAGCATCGTGTCCGCTTCGACCAGCTTCGTCACCTCACCGGGAAAAAACTCGAGCGCATACACATGGGTGGAGGGGTCATCAACAACGAGCTCCTCGTGCAGTCCATTTCCACCTCCTGTGGCGTCCCCGTCCACGCCGGACCAGCCGAAGCGACCGCCTGTGGCAACCTCATTACCCAGATGGTGGCTACCGGCGACCTGCCCGATATCGCTGCCGGCCGCCAGCTCGTCCGGGACTCGATCCCCCTCAAGATCTTCGAACCACGGGACTCGACCCAGTGGAATCAAGCCCTCGCTCGCTTCGAAAAACTCCTTTCATAAGCGCTCTCCAGACCTCACAACCCGGCAACACCTTGCCAAGTGTGCCACGACACGCAGACGGAATGCCCATCAATTCCAAAGTTCCATCCATCGAACTCCTTCGGGAAAAGGCCCGGAGCCGAATGCCCGGTTTTGCCTTCGAGTACCTTGAAGGTGGCTGCAATTCAAATCTCAACCTCCAACGCAATACCGAGGAGATTCGTGATGTTCGGCTCCGCCCCTACTATATACGAAACTACCCCGGGTGCACTCTGACTACCGAGCTCTTCGGCCACACCTACGATGCACCCTTCGGAGTTGCGCCGATCGGGCTGCAGGGACTCATGTGGCCGCGCTCTCCTGAGATCCTTGCCCGCGCCGCCAGGGAGCACAACCTCCCCTTCATCCTCAGCACGGTCAGTACCGCCAGTATCGAGACCATCGCTGAAATTACGGAGGGCCGGGCATGGTTCCAGCTCTACCACCCCGCCGAGGATGACCTCCGCGACAAGATCATCGACCGCGCGGAACAGGCAGGTTGCCCTGTGCTCGTCATTCTCGCGGACACACCCACCTTTGGCTACCGGCCCAGGGAAATCCGTAACGGGCTCTCCATCCCCCCCCGCATGTCGGTGCGCAACGTCCTCCAGATGATGCTTCGACCAAGCTGGTCCTTTTCCCAGCTTGCAGCCGGCATCCCCGAATTCAAGACCCTCAAACCCTACATCCCGAAGGGGCTCAGCATGAAGCACCTCGGGCTCTTCATGAACAAAACCTTCTCCGGTCGCCTCAACGAAGACCGCATCAAGGCAATTCGCGACCGGTGGCAGGGAAAACTGGTAGTCAAGGGCATCGTTACCGAAGAGGACTGCGAAAAAGTACTCCGCCTTGGAGCCGACGGCATCATTGCCTCCAACCACGGGGGCCGGCAGCTTGATGCCGGACAGTCGACGATAAGACCTCTCCCTGACCTCGTGAAATCATTCGGTGACAAGCTCACCATCATGATGGACAGCGGCATTCGCGGGGGCCCGGATATCGCCTGTGCGCTGGCAAGCGGCGCGAAGTTTACCTTCTTAGGGCGTTCCTTCATGTATGGAGTGGGCGCCCTCGGAAAAGCCGGCGGGGATCACACGATGACGATGCTCAAGCGCCAGCTCCAGCAGGTCATGGAACAAATCGCCTGCGAAAAAGTTGCCGATTTTCCAAGCCACCTCGTCGAGGACTGAAGAAGTCCGCACCGTGGACGGGCAGCCGCAGGGCCGGCTCCTCAACTCGATCAGAAGCGCCACTCGACGTGCCCAACCACTGACTGGCGGTTCCCGAATCCAGCCTCGACACTCAGGAACAGGGAGTCACTCACGGAATAGCGCACGCCAACCTGCCCATTCCATGGTTCCGCCGCATTCAATTCAATATCATAGACCGCCTGTCCGACATTCGCGAGATTGAACACCCCGGACTGCGCCTCGGTCACATTCTGGTAGGTTGCCCCCAGCCACACCTGCCACCGCTCCAGACGCACCCCTACCTTTGGCATGATCAGCCAGGCCGGAATGGGCTCCAGGTCATCCTCAAGTTCAGTATGAGTGTAGATCCCGGTTACCGAGGCAAACCAGAAATCCTGACCGTAGGCCAGAGTCGTCCCGGCCCCGAAGACAGTTCCTTCGTAGTCCACCTCCACAACGTCAATTCCCGGAACGGTCGGCGTGACAACCGTCTGCCCGTCCACCCTCCCCACCATTGCATGTATGTTCCAGAAGGGCAGGATCCAGAAGTCCCCTTTCACACCATACTGGGTGACTTCGTTTGTAATCGCCCCGATCGCCTCCTCTGAGATCGCCAGCCCGCCGAGCATGATTTCCGCGCTTCCGACCGCGTAGTCCTGCTCCTGATCATAGCCCAGGGCCGTTATTCCGATCCGCTTGGGCCAACTCGGATCCCAATCGGTCAGCATCTCCCCCAGGCTCTGCGAGAAACTCGGGCTACTGCCGCACAAGAAGCTCACCATCAGCAATAAAGGGCACTTTGAACGCATTCACCGACTGAACAGATCATCTTCCCCGGACGCAATGCCGATTTTTCTCAGGCCCTGAAACTGCCCCTGTGTACCATGATGGGTGTTGCCCACCCGCCGATTCCTGCTTAACTGCCGCCCTTTCCCCGGACAGACCTTTAATACTCCACAACGATGAAACCAGAAACCCTCTGCCTCCACGGCGGGCAGGCGCCCGACTCCGCTACCAACGCGCGTGCCGTGCCAGTCTACCGCACGGCCTCCTACGTTTTTGACAGCACCGAACATGCGGCCAACCTGTTCGCCCTGAAGGAGCTGGGTAATATCTACAGCCGGATCATGA
Organism: uncultured Roseibacillus sp.; assembly: GCA_963935445.1. Lineage (GTDB taxonomy): Bacteria > Verrucomicrobiota > Verrucomicrobiia > Verrucomicrobiales > Akkermansiaceae > Roseibacillus_B. Next base: position 3,506 of record CAWWCX010000227.1, on the reverse strand, counting down.
ACCCCACCCAGGCCGTCCTGGAGGCCCGGGTCGCCCTTCTGGAAGGAGCCCATGAGATGGCCGCCCTCGCCCTCGGCTCTGGAACCTCGGGGGTTTTCTATTCCATCATCAATCTCGCACAGGCTGGTGACAACATCATCTCTGCAAGAAACCTCTATGGAGGATCCTACACCCAGTTCAACGACATCCTGCCAACCCTCGGCATAGAGGTTCGCTTTGTCGATTCACAGGACCCTGAGAACTTCGCAAAGGCTGCGGACGAAAATACCCGCGCTTTTTTCACCGAGACGGTCTCCAATCCCGCCCTCGAGGTTGCCGACCTGGAGGCAATCGCCGGCCATGCCAGAACATGTGGCGTTCCCCTGATCGTGGACTCTACCTTCTCGACTCCGCACCTCACGCGTCCTCTCGAGCACGGAGCCGATATCGTGGTTCACTCCCTCACCAAGTGGTTTGGGGGCCATGGCACCGGCATCGGTGGAGTTGTGATTGATTCCGGTCGCTTCAACTGGGGAGCCGGCCAACACCCGCTTTACGACACCCCGGACACCTCCTATCATGGGCTGCGCTGGGGTCATGACCTCCCTGAGGAGCTCGCTCCGCTCGCCTTCATCCTCCGCATGCGGACCGTCCCGCTGCGCAACCTTGGGGCCTGCATTTCTCCCGACAATGCCTGGATCTTCCTTCAGGGCATCGAGACCCTTCCCCTCCGCATGGAGCGCCACTGCGAAAACGCACTCGCGGTAGCCAGGCATCTCGAGGGGCACGAGGCTGTCGAATGGGTGCGCTACCCCGGACTTCCCGGGAATCCGGAATACGAGAAAAACCAGAAGTATATCGCAGGCAAGGGCGGCGCCATGGTCGTCTTCGGCATCCGTGGGGGAGCCGAAGCCGGCAAGAGTTTTATCGAGTCTCTCGAGTTGCATTCTCATCTCGCGAATGTCGGCGATGCCAAGTCCCTTGCAATCCACCCCGCGACTACCACGCACTCCCAGCTCAACGAAGAGCAGCAAGCCGCGGCCGGGATCACCCCGGAACTCGTCAGACTTGCCGTGGGGATCGAGCACATCGACGATATCCTCGCTGATCTGGATCAAGCGCTCAGCAAGGCCACAACCTGAACCTGCACCCTTGGCCTCTTTCCGACTGCCTGCGAAACTCGGTGCCATCCTGCTCCCTGATTGCACCCTCTTCCCTCACGGCGCACTCCCACTCCATATCTTTGAGCCACGCTACCGGCGGATGCTCACGGAGGCCCTGGAGGGCGATTGCCTTTTCTGTGTGGGACGACTCACCGGAGCAGAGGTGCCCGAAGTGGCCTCCTGCACCGCGCCGGTCGGCACCGCAGGCCTCATCCGCGCCTCCCGGGAACAACCGGACGGCCGTTCCGAACTGATTCTACACGGAGTGTGCCGGGTAAGCTTTACCGAATGGCTGACCGACAAACCATATCCCTACGCCAGCATCTCGCCAATTCCCTCGCCGCCCCTCACGGAGGCCCAGTCGGCCAGTGAGACACGGAGGCTCCGGGAGGCCGTGGAGGCCACTCTCCTCGGATTTCCAGATGAAGTCGTCAGTCAGGTCCGGGAACTGCTCGAGCGCTCACCCGATCCTGCTGTCCTGAGCGATGCCGTCTCCCAACAATTCGTCCAGGATTCCGATCTCCGCCAGACCCTGCTCGAGGAACTCGACGTCACTCAGCGCATCGATACGATCATCGCACACTTGCGCACTCTCCGCAGCCAGGAGAACTGAGGTCGATCCCTTGAAGGGCCGCGCCCCTCTCCCGTTAACTACCGGTCTGCATCTTGCCCGAGAGCAGGGCCCCTTCCTCCATCTTCAGGCTCTTCGTGGTGATGTCCCCCTCCAGTCTCGAGTTTGCCTTCAATTCGCAACGCTCAGAATGGATCGCGCCCTTGACCTGACCGAACATCTTGACTTCACCCGCCCTGACGTCCCCCTTGATCCGGGCATTCTCCCCGATGGTCACCGAGCCCTTTTCAGACTGGATCTCCCCATCAACTTTCCCATCGATGATCATATCGTTCTGGAACTTGATGGTCCCGATGATCTCGATGCCTTCGGCCAGAACATTCTTGGTGGCGGACATGGCATCAGATTCGCCGAAACGGAGCACTCAATGCAATCAAGGAGTTGGGAAAACTCGGAATCTTTGACAATCTTCCCAACTTACTCACAATCTTGGTTATTTTGAAAACCTCCTCCCTGCTCACCGGTTGTGGATGAAAGAAAGGCAGTCTTCGCCGGAGTGAGATCCAAAGTCCTGCCAACACAACAACACTTAGTCAAAAAAGACTTAGAGATCTCACCTTTCCGGCAGACTGCCCTTTTCTTTGTACCGGATCACTTGCTGACGGGTAGCAGCGTCACCTGGCGGAATTCCAACTTGGAACGCTCCTCCCGCAGGACAATGCGACCGGACGCCACCTGTCCAACCGCCTCGTTCACGAGGACGCCATTGAGATAGACCTTCACCTCGCCATCGCACACCTCCACTCGCATTTCATGCCACTGGTTGAGTCGTTCCTCGACCTCTTCCCTGCGAGGATGTGCGAAAGCAAGGTCCTTCCCATCAACCTTGGCCTGAAAGCCACCAATCCTGTAGAGGTCTCCTGAACGCCCCGGAAGCAATTGAACCTCCAGGTAATCCCCTCCGTCCCGGGCGAAGGCATTGCCTGCCTGCCCCGGATTCATCATCACCCCGATTCCACCATCCGCCCGCGGTTCCGAGGCCCGGTAGGAAACGACGAGGACATAATCCTCAAAATCGGCATCGGTCCGGAGGTCTCCCGGCCCTCCTCCCGGACAGCGCAGAATGCCATCCTCCACCGACCAGGTGTCTTCATCCGGCTCCACCACCCGACCCTTCCGGTAGTGGGTCCAACCCGTCAGGTCCCTGCCATTGAAAAGGGCAAGTGCCCTGGATTGACCTACCTTCCCCTTCAGGACCACGTCGCCCCCGAGATACTCCTTCCACCGTTGCGCCGCAGTCTGACGCGCCCCTTGTGGACCGAGCGGACTGTAGCCGAACGCCTTGCCGGTAAGAGCCTGCAATCCCTCCCACGCCCGGGTTCGTTCCGCGGTGGATTCTGCATCCAGGAACTCTGCAAGTTCGCGTGCGCCTGCGATCTCACCCAGGTTCGCAAGACCGACCGCCGCCTGCATTCTCACGGTGTCCTCAGCATCGCCAAGAAGCACGCGCAAGACGCCCATGCCCTGTTTCCCAATACTCTCTGCACCAGCCGCAGCCATTCGCCTAACGCTCGCCGATTCGGCAACTGCAAGCCTGCCCAGAAGATCCCGGTCTCGAGGCAGTGCGATGGCCGACCCGACCCGGGCAGCAAGCCCGCCGTCGATCGTTAAGCCGGATTCCATCACCTCCACGACCTTGTCGAGCTGACCTTTTTGATTTCCTTCCGCAAGAAGCTCAAGCGCCCTCCTGTCTCTTATACACATCTCCGAGCCCACGAGACCGTACTAGATCT
>CAWWCX010000226.1:0-6929 GCA_963935445.1 uncultured Roseibacillus sp. | reverse complement strand
ATTTCCTTCCACTGAATGCGTGGGAGCACCATGTCTTCCTGGTCGACATCGTTGGGCGCGTTCGCAATTGTCCTACTGGCGTCAGGGGCCTTTGCGGGGACGATCCGCATCAACGAATTCCTTGCCGATAATACTTCCACCAGCCTGGAGGACGAAGACGGCGACACACCGGACTGGGTCGAACTCTACAATCCGAAGAGTTCACCATTCGAATTGGCCGGGCGCTTCCTGACCGACGACCCGAGCGAACTAGCCAAATGGGAGTTTCCGGCCGTTTCCGTCCCTGGTCACGGCTACCTCATGATTTTCGCCTCCGGCAAGAATCGCACGCCCGCGAACGGCGATCCGCTTCACACCAACTTCCTCCTCGATCGTTCCGGGGAATACCTCGCCCTCGTTGACGCCGACGGGACGACCGTGCTCTCGGAGTTTGGATCGAATGGAGCAGAGTTCCCCGAGCAGAGGCCCGGATGGAGCTATGGCGATATTGGAAGTCCCGGGCAGGTCGGCTACATGCCCAACCCCACTCCCGGCTCTGCCAACGACGGCAATGGGACGGTGCTCGGATTCGTCGCCGACACGGAGTTCGATATCGACCGCGGATTCTTCAACACGCCAATCTCGGTGCGCATCACCTCCTCGACGCCGGGCGCGGTTATTCGCTTCACCACCGATGGGTCCTGGCCAAGTGAGACGACGGGCACGGTTTACACCCAGCCAGTATTCATCAATCGCACCACGCCGCTCAAGGCCATCGCCTCCAAGTCCGGCTATGCGTCCAGCAACGTCGATACGCAGACCTACATCTTCGTAGACGAAGTCGTAACGCAGACGCATCAGAACACACAGAGTGCCCGCGGCTTTCCCGCCGACTGGGACGGCTTCCCCGCCTACTACGGTATGGACGGAAATCTCTCGAGGGTCGATCCGCTCGCAGATCCGACGATCCGCGATGAGCTTGTTCGAATCCCGAGTCTTTCGATCGCAATGGACTTGGATGATCTGTTCGGGACGGAAGGCATCTATGCGCACCCGCTGCAAGATGGTCTGCGGTGGGAACGAAAGACCTCTCTCGAGTTCATCGACCCCGATCCCCCCGACGGCACGGGGGACTTTCAACAGAACTGCGCGATCCGCATTCAGGGCGGCGCCTTCCGGCATCTCAGCAACACGCGCAAGAAATCGTTCCGGGTCCTCTTCAAGTCGGACTACGGACTGTCAAACCAGCCGACCGGCGGGCCTGGAAAGCTGGACTTCCCACTCTTCGGTCCGGATGCCGCCGATGAGTTTCAGACTCTCATCTTTCGCGCCGAGGCGAACGACGGCTGGTCGTGGAAGGGTGCGCGCAATCAGCCGCAGTACGCGCGGGATGAATTTGGGCGGCGATTGCATCGTGAGTTAGGACATCCAGCGTCGCACGCTCGTTACTGCCACCTCTACCTCAACGGCGCCTACTGGGGCGTCTACAACGTGGTGGAGCGGCCCGATTCAGGATTCGCGGAGAGCTATCTCGGCGTTGATCGGGAATCGTGGCAGGGGCAGAACGCAGGCCAGCCCATCAATGAAAACCTCAGCCTGCAGGACTGGAGCGAGTTCCTGGACGTCCTCGACAACATCAGCGCGCAGGCGGGCGACGCAGCTCGAAACCGGTCGTATTTACGGGTCTGCGGCTTCACGTTGGGGGGCCGTCGCCATGAACCCTTCGAAGTGTGGTTCGATCCCGACAACTTCATCGACTACCTCCTCGCAAACTGGTTCGGCGCTAATGAAGACTGGCCTCGCCACAACTATTACTGCGGGCGGGATCCCGGACCTAACAGTTCTGGGTACAAGTTTTTCATGTGGGACGTGGAGGCCAGCCTCGGCTTGGCCACCCACATCACCTTCGATCAGACCGGAAATTTCGATGGAGTTGGGGCTCCGCAGGAGCACCTCGAGCAAAGCCCGGAGTACCGGGTTCGGTTCGGTGACCGTGCCCATGCGGCGCTCTTCAATGGTGGTGCGCTGACGCGTGGACGAACGGCTGGTCTCTATCGGAGGATTACCGCTCTGCATTCCAGAATCCTGATTCCGGAGTCGGCCCGCTGGGGGAATCAGCACGGAGATCGGCGGCATGTCGGAGAATGGCACACCGAATGGCGTCGTCTGGTCGATTCCGGGGACGGATGGTTCGCACGCCGGCCGGCCATCCTTCTCAATGAGTTGAAGGGGAGGGGGCTCTATCCGGATCTGGAAGCTCCGACATACAGTCAGCATGGAGGCTCGCTCGTTGCGGGTGCCGGCCCGACGCTCAGCGTCCCCGACCACGTCACGAAAGTTTACTACTGCCACGGTCCGCGCGATGTCGATCTCACCGACTACGGGCACTCCCTCGACCCACGTTTGGTGGGCGGGGGCATCAACCCGGATGCCACGCTCATCGATTTCGGAGCGCCGGGCGACGGAGCCGGAACGCACACCTCTGCCCCGCTCGCTCTGACGCAACCCGGTTTCCTGCTGTCCCGATCCTACGACAGCACTACCGGGGAGTGGTCGGCGCTCAACTCCGCGCTGTTTACCATCAACACCGTCCCGGCCACGAGCGCGAACCTCGTCATCTCGGAAATTCACTACCATCCCGCTGCCCCGAGCGCGGAGGAGATCGCGGCCGGCTTCGCGGATCAGAATCTTTTCGAGTTTCTCGAAGTACAGAACATCGGCGAGTCGAACGTTGATCTAACCGGAGTCGAGTTCGTTTCGGGAGTGGCGTTCACGTTTCCGCATGGATTTACCCTCGCCCCCGGCGCCAGGGCCGTGGCGGCCAAGGATCCCGGGGCGTTTAGCTTCCGCTACCCCGATGTTCCCGCCACTCAAATTGCCGGAGATTTCTTGCATGGCAGTGGTCTGCGAAACAGTGGAGAGCGACTCACGCTCCAGTCTGCAAACGGAACGATTGTCGCCAACTTTGTGTACGGAGATTCGGAGCCGTGGCCACCCGCTGCGGATGGAGCTGGACCAAGCCTCGTGCTCATGCGTCCTGCGACCAACCCGGATTCTGGTGAGCCTCTGAACTGGCGACCGTCCGCAGTGTCCGGGGGCAATCCCGCTGAGGGCGATGCGTTGTTGTTTGTCGGCGATCCGAATCGCGACGACGATGGCGACGGCCTCACTGCGTATGCCGAGCACGCCCTGGGGACGAGTGATAGGGATTCATCCAGCCGGGAGGGACTGAGGATCGAGGTGCAGCAGTTTGAAGTCGAGGGCCAGATTGCAGACTTTCTGACCGTGACCTTCCCGCAGGATCTCCGGGCGGAGGATGTGGAGGTCGTTCCGCAGGTTTCGGCCGATCTCATTGAGTGGGAATCCGAGGCGGTTGTGCCCGTGTTCGTCTCGCAGGCGCCGGGGGCGGGAACGCGCGTGGTTGTTTCCTACCGGCTCTCGATTCCCGTTCCGGATTGCCCTCGTCTCTTTGCGCGACTCCTGGTGCAAGGGAGGCCGCACTGAGGCGTTTTTGGCGTGCGGCGCTCAGCGCCGCACTCCGAATGGTTATCGTCCCACTACCCTCAACCGCAAAAACTGCAGCGGTCCGGAATCGCTTCGGGGTGTCGCAGATCGATAGAAGACAATCGACGTCCCGTCAGCTTGGTGCTCCTCGCCGAGAAATTCGACGAAGCCCTCGCCGGTATCCCAGGTGACGAGATCGAACGAGACTTCGGGGTGAAACTCCACATCATCTGCACCAAGATTGCGGCGGTAGCTGAGGACCAGGTAGTCGGCGGGAGGCGCGAGGCCGATTTCGAGGGTCTCCACCGCGGCTGTTAGACTGCCAGGCCCCGAGGCCAAATCGGTGTCGTCGGACCCGAGCGCATGCTCCAGGAAAGCGGTAAGCCCATCGCGATCTTCATCCGCGTCGGGATCTCCTGCAAAAGAAACGCTGTCCGACCCGCCCGCATTTCCGCCGGTCGTCGTACTTGCACGCCAGTTGAATGGGTCACCGTGATCGGGATTGCGCTCGGGAGCAACGAGCACGAGGCTGTAGCCCGCTCCGTCGGCCGCTTCCGGCCAGGGAGGGACGTCATTGAACGTGAAGTCCCGGATTGTCGTGCCGCCTGCCCCCTCCACCCGCAATCTCTCGCCGTCGTTGCTGAGCCGAGTGTCATCCGCAAATTCGCCCGCAATGATCCCGCTGAGCGCCGGGCCATGGCGAAGTTCGAAGGCAGCGCGATTGCTGACCAGCAACACTCGTTCATCCGGTTGCAGCACGGTGATTGGGGCGTTAGAAAACTCGAACAGGACGCCATCTGTCAGCGCGACGTCTCGTAGGTCGACAGCATTCGGCCCGATGTTGGTGAGTTCCAGGAACTCGAACAGGTCTCGGTCGTCGAACCCCGCCGCAATTTCCTGTGCAGACAAGATCGGCGGGCGGTAGAGGATCTCGGTGATGGCGAGATTGGTGTCGTCGGCGAGGTCCGCCCCAACGACGAAGACGGCGCTGACAGGTGCGCTCCAGCCCGTGGCAGTTTGGACGCGGGCGGTCACTTCCGTCGTTTCGTTCAGCGGGCCGGGGAGACCTCGTCGTGCCGACGGTGATTTTACCCCCCCAGGTGCGCGCGGATCGGACCCGTCGGTAGTGTAGAGAATAACTCCTTCCTCGGTCGTGAGCTCGACTTGGAAGCCGGCCGCCACGGTACCGCCGGGATGAACAAACTGGGGCGGCGCGAGAAACTCAGTGTCCGCCCAATCGATGTGTGCCTGCAGCCATCCCTTGAGGTGCGAGACTTCCTTCTCGTACCCGCTGAGCCCCGGTTCCGCGAACTCGAACCCCTGCCCGCTTCCCGGCGGACGCGAGCTCCAACGTGCGAAATTCCGTGCCTGCGCTTCGCGAAGCTCGTCCGCCATTGCGTCGATGACGGTGTGCACGTTCTCGGTAGAAAATGGCCCGGCTCGCAGTTCGAACCAGCGGTCGATGGCACGTTGAAGATAGTCCGGCCGTGTGCTCGTGGTGTTGCTAGGATTCTCCCACTCGTTCCAGAACCCGAGCACCATGCCGTACCACTGGCAGCGCCGATTGTACCAAGTCTGTGGCACGGGTGGTGGATCCCACTGGCGCGGATTGCTGATGTCGAAGCTCGAGATGTGATCGATGGTGGCGCCCGACGACCGGTCGAAGTCCCAAACCGGCCCGCCTTGCAGCTTCCCGCCTCGATCGAGGTGGAACAACGCGCTGTGTGACCCGTAGTCGACATTCATCATCAGGGTGTTGATCCAGTGGTGGTCGATGAACGAGTCGACGTCGATGTATTCGGAGAAGTGTTTGCCAGTGTCCGGGTTGATGCCGTCGGTAGCCGGCGATCCCCGGCGGCTCACGGCGGCCCAAATCTCGTTGACGTGGTCTCGCAGCCAGTTTTTCTGTGCGGTGGTGATGAAATACGCGTCTGGTCGACGCGGATTGGGCGCGCCGTCGGGGTAGATGTGCACGAGGGGACGGCCGAATGCGTTGGTCTGAAACGTCGGCTCGCCGGGGTCGGCGCGGTCGTTCTTGAAGATGTAGCCGCCGGTGATTTCGGGCTCGCTGTTGATCGATGCGTCCAGCCTGCTCACGTCGATGCGGTCGTCGTCGCGGTCGAGGCGCTCCATCAGGCAGTAGACTCCAAAGTAGTCGTCGTTGCTCAAGTTCCCGCCCTCGTCGGTCTTCAGGTAGACTTCGACGAAGCGGGTGCGCGCGGCGTAGCGGCCCGCCTGCCGGCTCAGTTCGTAGGCGAGGGCGTTGCGCATCAAGGTGCGGTCGGCTTCGTAACGCGAATTGAGAATCCAGTCGTCTTCGCCCGGTAAACCCGCCGGCCGGATGGAGCGCTCCTCCCAGTCGTGCTCGGTCCAGGCCTCGAAGCTCATGGCGTACTTCGGGAAGCTGCCGCTGCTCGATCCCCGCTTGCGCACTCCACCACGGGTGACCAGGTCGGGCAAATTGGTCAGCGCGGCCCGGGCGTTCACTTCGCCCTTCGGCTCGAAGATGGCCATCACGACCTCCTGGCGATCGGTGGAACTGGTGCTCGGTACGGAGCCGCCGAAGGTGTCGAGGACAACGATCGGCAGGTTTGAAGTTTGCGCCGCGGCGCCCGCGTCGAGTCGAAGAAAAAACTCGCTGCGGACCGGCCCGTCGATGGCATTTGGAGCATAAGCACGGGCGCGAACGTGCATCGTCTCGGTGACGCGGATCGAAGAGGTGAATATCGGCGAAGCGCCATGCGGCATGGAGCCGTCGATGGTGTATCGGATGGTGGCCTGCGGATTGGTGGGAGTAATATGAACCCGGAGGCTCTCCGTGAGGGTCCGGCTCTCGCGCGAAAAGTGCACTCGGCCCGCCCAGTCTTTCGCTGCGCCGTTGGGGGCCCCTGGAGTCGGGGTTTCAAAATAGCCTTCGGGCACCGCCCCAACTGTGGTGGAGCCGTAGGAAACGTCGGGCAGTTGCTCCGGAAACTCAGGAGAAAACTGGGAGAGAATCGTGAGGGCGTCGGGCCCGACCAAGGCGAGGAATTCCCCGTTTTCCGAAAGAGAGAAGTTGGCGTGAAGCTGAGCTCCTGCCACGGCGCGATCTTTTCCGGAGGCGAAGACGAGGAGGCACTCTCCGAACTCGAGCGTCACGTCCGGCAGCCGCCATTGGTCGAGCTGGGAGACGTCGTCGGTAAGGAAATATCCGTCCAGCGAGATGGGTTCAGGTCCCGGATTGCAGATCTCAATCCAGTCGTTCCGTTCGCCATCCTCGTCAGCGTGGCCGGTGTCGTTGTTGGCAAGAAATTCCGAGATAAACGGTGCTGCACCGAGCGGGACGTGAAGCGCCAGCGCGAGGAACACCGCCGAGCAAAGGCCCCGCCACCGCCTGGTGCGGGGGGTGACGGCATGGTCTGTCTCTTATACACATCTCCGAGCCCACGAGACCGTACTAGAGCTCG